>NZ_JBIDFF010000012.1:36975-80574 GCF_046635645.1 Gilliamella sp. BG2 | reverse complement strand
TTGCGTTTAATCTTATTCATATTTGTTCCTTTTTTAGTTGTGATAAGTTTACCTTACCCCTTAAAAAAGTTGTATGAATTAGTGTAGCCGATCCAATTTTTAATACTACTCATATAATTACCCTACCTAAAATCGAATACTTTCAATTTCCAATATCCTTTTCTAAATTTATGATACTGCCTATCTAGTCATTTATTTTTGGTTAAATAGATGAATTCACTGTTTTTGAAGTACCTAGATAAATATCTGAAGAATTTTATATAACTTACAACTAAAGCCAACCTACTAATATCATACTGATACAAATTAATCCCACTCAACAACCAATCAAATCTAGCTAAATAAAATTACCTATGCTCAGCTCATAATACTTAAAAGTATTGTAATGCAGGCTGGTTTATCCGTCTAAATATTGTCCATGATACCTGAAATTTTGCTCTATTAATTGGTGTTCAATTTTCTGAATCCATTTTCCCCATAATTGATAACTGCATTACCCTTGTCTACGCCGTCTAGCTGCTACGATTTAATACATTAAATAAAATGGGCTAAGCAATTTATTAGAGATAATTAATTCTTTTATTAAGTTATAATAATAATTATATTGGAAATTTTTTATTTTTATAGGTTGACCACAAGTGCGTGATAGCCCAATTTTTATATTTCTTAGCAATAAAACTCTTAGCTATTATCTCAATATCATCAGAAATTCGGGAAGATATTTCAAAATTATTAATTATTTTAAAAGATTGTTTAAAAGCCTTTTCTCGTAACATATTAATAAATTTCACTTCATTCGCATTAAAGTCACACATTTTCAAAGAATTAAAAACATTCATCCACTGATAATCAAATTCGGATTCATCTCTTAAATCCAATGCATTATCAACGTCTAATAATTTTAAAAAATTGAAATTTGTTGAAGTAGATAAATAGTCATCAATTTCGATAAGATTTTTGTCATTCATTTCATTAATCCTAGTTCTTTAAACCAACTTTTCATGAAATTAGCAACTTTAGAGTATGTTACAAAAATACTCAAATTATAAATTTGGAATTAACTTTAATATCATCTAGGCCTGAATATGCTCTATGATATGCATCAAACAATTTTTACTGAAACTATAAAATCGTTTTGTAATGGTTAAATAACATTTCTTTCCGCATTATAAGCGACAGTAGCAAACTCGGGTACTTTTTGCTTAAAGAATAAAGCTGATCTAGCCTTAAAATTTCCCCTTACAGTCAACAATCTGATGTTTTTCCGATACGTAGGGCTAGGGCGTTATAAAGGTGGTACAAGGATAGCACTGGTGGTCTGTTTGCTTTTTTATAAGATTTAGAAAATCAAGATGTTATTTTTCTTTATAACATCAATTAAGACATTCTACTCAGATTATTTTTAATAAAGCCTGCAATCTGAGCGTGGTTCAATTTCTCTTCTACCAATTTTACTTACTTTTTCTAAGATCAAATCATAGCAATAAAAAATATCCTCATTTTTTTTTAAAATTACTCCCTCCAGACAGACTTTATATATTCCTTTAGGAATATCGGTATTATTCCAACCAGTATATTCTTCCCACTCCCAAAAAACTGACATATCAGCGATATATAAATTTCCAGTAACATTAAGATAAAAATATTTATCACTGAATATAATGGATCTATTCTCATTACAAGGAGTTTCATTTAAAAACAAACGAACAACGTAGCCACCATCATCAATACCCATGATAGGTAAGGCAATTCCTTCATCAAGCACAGAATCACCTTTGCCTGTTGTAGTAAATTCTTTGAGAATATTTTCTCCATTATTTATTTTCCCACCAAAGGGGGTCAGTATCCCTGGATAGTCGAAAATAATTATCCCATTAAAATCTACATCAACGTATATTGTCTTAACCACTTTTACCTCTTGGTAATTTTCCACAGTTGTTCATTATTAAACCATTTTAATAATTTTGTATGAGCTTCTTTCAGCGAATTCATTAAGTACCTAAATATATTTTAAAAGCAATTGGTATATAAATAATATAATGTAAAATAAATTCTTTACTTTTAGCTATTAATCATAGACACCAATCTCTTCTGCTTTTGCAATTAACTCATCTTGCAATGAACCTTGTATTTCATCTCCATCATACTCAAGAACGAAATCACCACTAATATTCGGGGGAAAACATGAACCGTCTATGGTTCCAAAAATCGTTGACATTGTATCTACTATTACTATACGCAGAAAATTAAAAATCTTTTCTTGGTCTTTATCTGATAGCTTTGTGATAATACTTCTTGCTCTTGCAAAAGGATCATCATCGTTCGTAGGTTGAATTGAATCACTTAAATGAATTTTATAATATTCAAGTGTATCATCCAAAAGTATAGATAAAAGTGAGGTAACTACTAATTCATCTTTTCCTATTTTATTCATTTAACAACCTCCTTTTCCATTAGGCTTTATTTTTCACTCGGTTCAATAGCACTATATCATAAAGAAAACGTAGCATTCACCGATTTATTAAAATGTATAATAATCACATAAACCAAAAAGCCACTAAACCTAACTACCAATAAATAAATGGAAAAGCAGAAAGAGTGGTACGAACTTTAATGGAGATATGGCATAATCAGCAAATATCCGAAGATTCAAAAAATAGAAAACAAAAGTTTAAGCGATTTATTAGCTATTATAATACAATTAAATCTCATCAAGCGATATCCAGTAAAAAGCCTTATGAGTTTTTAGAGGGTTATTTTAGTCATGAAATGTAGACAACCCACTGTTTTCTTTTAACAAAGATATTATCAAATTTTTGTGTGGAGATTATTATGAGCCATATGTGGACATTTCAACGTGTTGGTGGGCTTGATCAAGTCGTATTTAAAAGTGCCAGTGATATTATTAATTTACCTGATTTAGATCCTAAATTATGGGTCGCTCTAAGTTGCCCAACAACAGGGTTGGATTTTGATGAACGAACCTTATCTCTACTCGATTCAGATAATGACGGACGTATTCGCATACCTGATATTTTAGACGCCATTAGCTGGACTTGCGATAAAATCAACTCATTTGATAGTATCTTAAGTACAAGTGAAACACTACCATTATCACAAATTAACTCATCGACCCCGCAAGGAAAAAAATTATCGGTCACCGCACAAAGCATTTTAGCTAGCTTAAATAAAAAAAATGTGGATTATTTAACACAAGATGATATACAACAATCAATAAAAATCAATGCTGACAAACTTTATAATGGTGATTTGATCTTTCCTCCATCAAGCGAATTGTCACCAAACATGCAAATGTTTATTGCAACAGCAATCAAAACTACTGGTGCACAAAAAGATATGAGTGGGCAAGATGGCATTGATTTAAACATAGCAACCACCTTTGTTGAAAATCTACAAACTTGGTTACAATGGCAAACAAAAATAAGTAATACGCAAACCCCATTTGGTGAAAATACCGCAGAAATTTGGAAACTAATTCAGCTATTAAAACCCAAAATTGATGATTATTTTTTACGTGCTGAGTTAGCACAATACGCCCCTCAAGCGCAAAATGCACTTAATGTAGACGAAAGATATATTGTACCAACACAAAACGGATTACTATCTGAAGTAGAATTAGCCGAATTACCGCTATCCAAAATCGACACAACTGATACTCTAGATCTAGTCAATGGGCTAAATCCACTTTGGAAAGCTAAAATCAGCCGATTTAAGGCATTAATAGAATCATCATTATCCAACCCAGACCAACTAACACAACAAGAATGGCAAAATATACAACAAAGCTTGCAAGCATATACCTCACTTATTAGCACTAAGCCCGAAATAGCACACTTAACTGTTGAAATTGAGCCTTCGGCCAGTATAGATGATATTCCTATTAGCATCATTACCAACCTAGCTAACAATGATTTACTGACCGAATTTGAGAAGATGGTTGAACAAGATAATCAAACACCGATATCCGCATCAGATATTCTCGTGTTAGAAAAATTAGTCCTATTTCATAAACATCTTTACCGTTTGCTAGTTAACTTTACCTCTTTTGCAGACTTCTTTCAGCCTGAAACACGAGCAGCATTTCAACTTGGTGAACTCTACATTGATGGTCGCTGTGCAACACTTTGCGTTGCGGTCGATAATATTGCCAAACACGCAACCATGGCAAATTATTCTGAACTCTGTTTACTTTATTGTGAATGCACTAGACATGGAGAAAAACAGCTAATTGCAGCAGCAATGACAGCAGGGCAAGGTGATTTATTAATTGAAGGTCGCAATGGTGTGTTTATTGACAATAAAGGTAACGATTGGGATGCCAATGTTGTGAAAATAATCACTAAGCCAATCAGCATCCAACAAGCTATTTGGGCACCTTATCAACGTATGGGGCGTGTGATTACCGAACAAATTAACAAATGGGCAAGCAGCAAAGATGTCGATGTCGAAAAATCAAGTGAACAAGCACTACAAAATCCAGCTAATAAGTTTGATATTGGTAAAAGTGTAGGGATTTTTGCTGCAATTGGTTTAGCCATTGGCGCAATCGGCACAGCATTAGCCACAATATTCCAAGCCATTTTTGCGCTAGCTTGGTGGCAAGTACCTTTAGTTTTTATTGGATTATTTCTAATTATTTCAGGACCTTCTGTTATTTTAGCATGGTTAAAATTACGTCGAAGAACACTTGGACCATTACTAGAAGCATCTGGTTGGGCAATTAATGGGCAAGTCAAAATCAACTTAATGCTAGGAAGCTTGCTTACTAGCAAAGCCCAGCTCCCTACCAATGCAAAACGTAATTTGCGCGATCCAATGAAACAACGTCACAACAAATTAGTTATTATTTTTTGGTTAGCAATTTTACTTGGTGTTGGAGTTACAGGAGGCTGGTTATGGCATGAAGGTTACCTTGACCGCTATATCGAACAGCACAAACAAGCACAAACCCAAAACAAAACTGACACAAATGCCAATATTGGTAAATAAAAGCAAAAAACCATTTCGCCGACAACCGTCGGCGAAATGAAACAACCATTAATGCTGATAAACTGGCAAACGACGGCAAATTTCAAGCACCTTTTCTTTCACGGCTTGGATGTTTTGCTCGTCATCGATATTATCTAAAACATCACAAATCCAATTAGCTAAATCTTGCGATTCGGCTTCTTTAAAGCCTCGGCGAGTAATAGCCGGCGTACCGATACGCACACCAGATGTTACAAATGGGCTTTGTGGATCTTTTGGTACACTATTTTTATTAACGGTAATATTAGCACTACCTAAAGCCGCATCAGCTTCTTTACCTGTGATATTTTTATCGACTAAATCAATTAAAAACAGATGATTTTGTGTTTCGCCAGAAACTACCTTATAGCCACGTTGCAAAATCACCTCGACCATAGCTTTAGCGTTTTTCACCACTTGTTGTTGATAGATTTTATACTCAGGCTCCATCGCCTCTTTTAACGCAACTGCTTTAGCGGCAATTACATGCATTAAAGGACCACCTTGTGCTCCAGGAAAGACAGCCGAATTTAACTTTTTATATAATTCTTCACTACCACCTTTAGCCAAAATCAAACCGCCACGAGGACCACCTAAAGTTTTATGAGTTGTAGTAGTAACAACGTGTGCATAAGGAACAGGATTTGGATAAACACCTGCCGCAACTAGCCCTGCCACATGCGCCATATCCACAAACAAATAAGCGCCCACACTATCTGCAATTTCACGCATACGTTGCCAATCCACCACCCCAGAATAAGCCGAAAAACCACCAATAATCATTTTAGGTTTAGATTCTTGGGCTGTTTTAGCTAACTTGTCATAATCAATACGCCCTGAATCATCAACACCATAATCCACAACATGATAAAGTTTACCCGAAAAGCTAACGGGCGAACCGTGCGTCAAATGCCCACCTTCAGACAAATTCATACCTAAAACAGTATCGCCTGTATTTAAAAGCGCCATATAAACGGCAAAATTAGCTTGTGAACCTGAATGCGGTTGCACATTAGCATAATCAGCACCAAATAAAGCCTTAGCACGATCAATTGCTAATTTTTCAACAACATCAACATACTCACAACCACCATAATAACGTTTTCCGGGATAACCTTCGGCATATTTATTGGTTAATTGCGAACCTTGCGCTTGCATTACTCGTGGGCTGGTGTAGTTTTCTGATGCGATCAGTTCAAGGTGATCTTCTTGGCGCTGTTCTTCACCTTTAATAGCATTCCACAATTCCGCATCATAATCGGCAATAGTCATATCTTTACTAAACATGTTGGATCCTTATCATCAATTATTTAGTTTGTCAGATTTTGCTTTATCGTTTGCAAAAATGGGTATTACACTTATATGGTTACTTAACAACCAAACGATTTCAATCTTTTTTTATGAGTTATAAGTAATATTAATACATTGCAATAAAAATAGTACTGCAACTTTTAAAAGAAATAACTCACATAAATAACATTGCTTAATAGCATCATTTGAACAATTCAAATCTAGTCATAAGAATACTGATTTTATTTAGCATATTTAAAAAAACAATAAAATCAATAATTTTATATAACCAACTTTTGTAGGGTAACTGTATTGTTTTTTATAAAAAATAACTTATAAAAACCACTCAAGGTTATGTTGTCTGTTTTGTTTCGGCGTCTGAATGTGCCGACAACAGAGTGAGATTAGCACGCCAAACAGGGATGTTTGGCGAGTTTGTACTACGTCTGACAAATTTGTCTGGAACAAATTTGACCATCTTAGCAAAGCGAAGATGGTCTCGAAAAGGCGAGTGTCAGGATGATACAAGTAATCCCACAAACAGTGCGTTAAGACCGATCGACGGCGGAGGGGCGCCGTAGACACATTATGCGCTAAAGCGTGGGATTGCAAAAGGAGTTCGCTCTAATTCCCCTTGCTAGGACGTATTCAAGATAGCTATTTTATTCCCCAAAGGTCAATACGTCCGAAACCTTGCCGAACTAAAATAGACCACAGCTTTAAACCGCCACAGCGTAATACTGGACTACCTGCCACGCTTTCTGCGTCGGCGGAGGGGGGCGGCGCTATTGTGGCTGTGCCACAACTGCGCAACCCTAAGGGAAACGCCCCAACTGCCGCGGGGCTTTATTCTTTGTTATATTGTCCTCTCAGGCACCGTAACCCTCTTCCGCGCCCTAAGGATTAAGAACTAAACGCTAAAAGCTAAGGTGCGGAACAAAGACCAGGATGGTCCTCACCGTTACTGTAGCCGGCGACGTTGCCGTCGCCCGAGTTGACAAGTAAGCTATTGCTACCTGCTGCGTCGCTTGTCCACCAGTTGTAGTAAATGAAGCCCGCATCAGCGTAGTAGTTCATGAGGCCCCACTCCGTGAAAAAACCTGCTCCTATATAACGCATGTAATAATTAACTGATGAGCTAGGTGTTGCGCCTAAATTATTATAGTTTGAATTGGTTAAATCCCTTACCCGTGGCATTCGATAACCCAAACTATTACACCATGCTAACTGGTCACTATAAGTTTTCAATTGACCACCCCGATTGACGAACCACTGCCTCAATTCAAATCCATACCGAACCTCATTACCACTTCTATCCCTACCGATTAATTCAAATGTCTGTGGCAAAGATGGCACGGTAATTTGACTAGGATTAGAATTGCTCCACTGGCTTCTTGCCTCTGGACCATTCAACGTTACCCGCGTTACATTCTTGGATTTATCTCTAATCCAAGAATCATATTGTACAATACTTCCCCATGATGGGTCCATAAATGAACCTGAACGCGGCCTTACCCAACTCACCGTTGCCGTTATATCACCACGTGTGGTAACCGTCCAACTCAACTGACTTGCATCTACCCCAGCAATAAGCAAATCAAAATACAATCCATCTGACCCCGTAGTTGGAAAATTCAAACCGTAAGATGACGGGTTTGTTGACTGGACTAAAAAGCCCTTAACTGGATCCCATATGTTAGCAGGACCAGCGAAGCGTGGGTCGTCCCAACCCAAGCCAGTTGTTCCACCCAACAACAAATTCGGCCTGACCGCACAAATAACGGGCAGTGACGGTAAAGTGATATAATACTCCGCTGTTCCTCCACTAAAAGTACTACTTCTTGGCTCACCATACTGCGTAGCTAAATTCCCTCCAGTACTACTTAAAGTTACCTTATAAGGTGCATTACATATATCTAATGCATCACTACGATTAATGGTATTGCCATCTTTATCCGTTATTGCTAACGATATACTTCCTAATGCAGTAACTCCACTTGCTCCCTGTCCATCTCCATCATCGTCTCTCCATTTACCTTGGGTCACTAAATCATTTATATTTATTGAGTCGCTTGATGGCGGGACTATCATTTCAATATCAGCCAAAGTATCCCCTATATTCGGTAACTTGATTGGCGCTGTCGGTGATGAAGAATTATTTTGCGATGTAAATGTTCGACCATCTGATAACTTAATACCTAATAAGTCCTCTGTTTTAGTCACTTTAGTAACACCACCATCAAAGGTTAAATAAGGCGCAGTACCGTGAATGCGCTCAGAAGTCGTGGCCGATAATGCCTGCGATTCTAAAGAGTACGGCAATAACAACAACGGCACTAATGCCAATGGGATTTTTGAAAATAATTTTGTGGATAATTTCGATGATATAAATGAGTTTCGTGCAAAAACTCGTCGAATAGGATTATTTGATAAATTTAAGACATAAGTTTGCCAGTGCCTTGTGCCTAAAATGGTACTGCATTTTGTTCCACCTGTCAAGTAATATTTTGTTTTATTTAGATTTTTTATAACTGCTCGCTTATTTAATAAGCTTATCTTTCTAAAGCGATTAAAGTATAGCCATTTAAGAAATAGTTGGCTAGTTTTTTGGCGGACTTTTTTGTAAAGAAATGTAAATAAATTTAAAGAAACATTTAGCACGATCAATTGTCAATTTTTCAACAACATCAACATATTCACAACCTCTGTAATAACGTTTACCAGAATAACCTTCAGCATATTTATTGGTGAGTTACATGTTAACTCCTAGTTATTAATTACAACAAGCCTTAAACTTACCGCACATCACAGTGTAAAAAACAACACTAGTTACCCTTACTTAATCAGCGATCAATTTCAATCTTTTTTTGAGTTATAAAAAATATTTATATATTGTTGAAAAGTAGTATTATGGATAAGATATGGCCTACAAGACATATTGCTAAAATAATTAAAAATTTTATTTGGTTTATAATGCAACTTCATTTAGTCGTTAATACATTCGGTTCCGATTTACAACGTCGTTATGGCGAAAAGATCTATAAACTTACTTTACATGGTGGCTTTAGTTGTCCCAATCGAGATGGTACTATTGGGCAAGGTGGCTGTACTTTTTGTAATGTTGCCTCAATCATTGATGAATCTATTCAGGTTAAATCAATTTCTGAACAATTAACCTCGCAAGCCCAACAGATGAAAAAGTCTAAACGATACCTTGCTTATTT
Source organism: Gilliamella sp. BG2 (assembly GCF_046635645.1). NCBI lineage: Bacteria > Pseudomonadati > Pseudomonadota > Gammaproteobacteria > Orbales > Orbaceae > Gilliamella > Gilliamella sp. BG2. The sequence continues at coordinate 71,032 of NZ_JBIDFF010000012.1, read as the reverse complement.
TCAAGCTTATACCAGCACCTACGCCGAGGTTGAAATTCTAAAAAGTATGTATGAAGAAGCCCTGAATAGTGCGGATATTGTTGGGCTTTGTGTTGGCACTCGCCCTGATTGTGTTCCTGATGAAGCACTTGATTTGCTTGCGAATTATCAATCCAATGGCTATGAAGTTTGGTTAGAACTTGGTTTACAAACTGCTCATAACAAAACCTTACACGATATTAATCGAGGGCATACTTTTGATGATTATTATCAAACCGTACAAAAGGCACGCAAGCTTGGCATTAAGGTCTGTACTCACTTAATTATTGGTTTACCGAAAGAAACCAAACAAGATAACTTTATAACCCTTGAGCGTGTGCTAGACTGTGGTGTGGACGGTTTAAAATTACACCCTTTACATATTGTTGAAGGTAGTATTATGGCAAAAGCGTGGCGGGCTGGGCGGCTTCCAGTATTATCATTAGATGAATATGTCGATATTGCTGGCGATATCATTCGCCAAACGCCAGCCAATATTTTGTATCATCGCATATCAGCTAATGCCAGAAAACCAACTTTACTTGCTCCTGATTGGTGTGAAAACCATTGGCAATCGATGAATGCCGTTGATCACAATTTACGCCAGTTTGGTGCTCAAGGTAGTGCTATTGGTGATAGTTACTTTTTTAAATCATAAGTGGATTTAATGATTATGAAAAAGGACATCCTTTCATTTATCCACTTCGCCTTTTTATTAATAATTATTAATTTATTTTCAACCAATAAATATGAATGGATGATTTTTACAGGTGATCCAGACAACCTTTGCACGTTACCATTAAGTGGAAGAAATAGTGAAGACGTTTTTCTTATCCTTACCATTCCCTTAATTTTGAGTTTATTTTTTATAAAAAATAGAAAAATAAGATATATCTATTTGTCCCTTGCTATTCTCTATTGTTTTTGGTCATTCTTTTTACGTTTTCAATGGTGCTAACAATTTCATCTAAAATTATTATAGTTTGAGAGATTATCAATAGCGTAACGCACCCACACTAATAATAAAACAAAATTATAATGGTATAGACTCTTGAATTATTTTTACAAATGACAGTATTCTTATTCAACTGTCACTATGACCAAAATTTTACAGCAAATTTGGTTATATAAAAATCAAACTTTGCACCCAAATAAATACTAAGTATATAATACGCCTTTCAAACTTGAGACAATCTGCATGCAACTGGCTTTTTGTATTTATAAATATTTTCCTTTTGGTGGTTTGCAACGTGATTTTTTGCAAATAGCTAAAGCTTGTCAAAATCGAGGACATAATGTTCGTGTTTATGTCATGGATTGGCAAGGCGATGTACCTTGTGGGTTTGACATTATTTGGGTACCTAAAAAGGGCTTATCCAACCATAGTCGTAATCAATCTTATTACTATTGGGTGAAGGCTCATTTACAAGCAAATCCTGTTGATTGTGTAGTTGGCTTTAATAAAATGCCTGATTTGGATGTTTATTTTGCAGGTGACACTTGTTATGCCGAAAAGGTTTCACACAAGGGCTTTTTGTATAAATTGTCAAAACGCTGTAAGCACTATTTGGCTTTTGAAGATGCGGTATTTAATCAACAAAGTCAAACCAAAGTTATGGTACTAACAAAACAGCAAATTAGTGATTTTGAGCACTATTATCATACTGATCCGTCTCGATTTTACCTTTTGCCACCCGGTATTGCGCAAGATCGTCAATACAATTATGAGTCGCTAGCTAAAGGTAAGCAATTTAGGCAAGCCAATCAAATTGATGAACATAATTTTGTGATTGTGCAAATTGGATCAGATTTTAAGCGTAAGGGATTAGATCGTTCTTTAACCGCCATTGCCGCACTACCTTGCGATTTAAAACAAAAAGTGACTTTTTTAGTAGTGGGGCAGGATAATCCCGAAGCTTATCAAAAACTGGCTAAGCAACTCGGCATTGAGTATCAAGTACGTTTTTTTGCAGGCCGTAATGATATCCCTGACTTTTTATTTGCGGCAGATTTGCTATTGCACCCTGCAAGACAAGAAGCTGCTGGTATGGTGCTTATTGAAGGGTTAGCCGCTGGAGTGCCAGTGATTGTGTCAAGCACTTCGGGCTATGCTTATCATATTGATGATGCTAATGCTGGGGTGATCCTTGCCGAACCTTTTGTACAAGCAGATCTCAATCAAGCGTTGCAAAATGCCATAACAAACCACGATCGGTTATTAACATGGCACAACAATGCAATACATTATGGTAAAACGGCTGATTTATATCATTTAGCCCAGCGTGCCGCAGATATTATTTTAGGTTGTGATCATTATGAATGAGTTGAAGTTAAAATGCCCTTTTGATGCTTTGTGGAAAAATAAAGATCCGTTTGCGGAAGTTGAGTTAATATCAGGCAAAGTCTATCGAGCGGTTAAGCAACGTAAGACGTTGAATTTTGAGCTTGGTGATGAATCGTATTTTATTAAAATTCATCGTGGTACAACCATTAAAGAGATTGTGAAGAATCTTATTTCGTTACGTTTACCTGTTTTAGATGCTAAGCAAGAGTGGGATGCGATTGAGCGTTTGGAGCAAGTTGGCGTTAATACGATGGATGGGCGAGCATTTGGTCGTAAGGGGCTGAATCCGCTGACTCGTCATTCGTTTATTGTGACAAGAGATCTTAACCCGACTGTGAGTTTAGAAGATTTTACCAAGCCATGGTTAACTAACCCACCTAGCTATCATATAAAGCGTTGTTTAGTGATTTATTTGGCAAAAATGGTTGCCCAAATGCATGCGGCTGGGGTTAATCATCGTGATTGTTATTTGTGTCACTTTTTGCTTGATATTCCGCTTTTTGAAAATCATCAGCAAATAAAATTGTCGGTGATTGATTTACACCGTGCTCAGATCCGTAAAACCGTTCCTGTTCGTTGGCGTGATAAAGATTTAATTGGGCTTTATTTTTCAGCCATGAATATTGGGCTAACTGATCGTGATATTTGGCGTTTTTTGAAAGTGTATTTTAATCAACCTTTAAAAACGATTTTGCGTAATGAAGCTAAGTTAATTGCTAGTACGCATCAAAAAGTTGAACGAATTCGTAAAAGGACAGAAAAGTATCATCTTTAACAATAAGGATACGCTATGTTTATTGAACAAATTGATATTTCCGGATTTAAAGGTATTAGTCAACTATCTTTAAAATTAAATGCAAGTTCTAGCGTACTAATGGGTGAAAATCGTTGGGGGCGGTCAAGTTTAATCAGCGCTTTGCAATTGTTATCACTAGACAACACATTTTACCAATTTGTCGATTCCGATTTTTATCATGATCAATACCAATGTTATGGCGATAATATTATTATTAAAATCACTTATTGCCAATCACACTTACATGAATTAAATAATCAAGATTATCAACCATTACGCTCAGTTTCGTATCAATCACACCAAGATAATCTGCATCGTATCACTTATCAAATTTCTGCCAATAAACAAAATAACCAAATTATAACACAACATAAATTGCTCAATGCACAAGGCAATCCCTTTAATATAGAAAACGAAAAATTATTAATTGCAACATTAATCAAACTAAATCCAGTAATGACACTTAAAAACGCAATTAATCCTGAGCAATTAACTGTTACTAACGAACCATTATCCGAACACTACATTAGCCAACTTTCAAACCAACTAAAAGCCCATTCAGCCGAATTAACCCAAGATGAATTAGCTCGAGGCCTACAAGCCGCACGCTCATTATTAGAGTATTATTTTGTCGATCAAGCACACCGCAATCATTACAAACAAAAAAATGCCAAAAGTACACCAAGATCAGAAGATTGGAATGTTTTGGAACAAATTAATGATGTATTGGATAATCTTGATAATGATTATTTACGAACGGTATTTTTAGGAATTTTCGGCTCTATTATTGATGCTAAAGGGAATTATTCACTTTCACAAAGTTCAATGCCTATTTTAATTTTAGAAGAGCCTGAAAGTTTGTTACATCCAATCATTTTATCAGTTGCATTTCGCTTACTAAAAAACTTCCCTACACAAAAAATTATCACGTCTAACTCAAGTGATCTGGTATCGTTATTTTCATTAGAAAACCTTTATCGTTTAATTCGTCTGCCAGATAAAATTATTGCCAAATACATTGAACCTCATTCATTAAGCGTTAGTGATAGTCGTCGTATTGCGTTTCATATTCTTTATCGCCGATCAAATGCCTTATTTGCACGATGTTGGTTGTTAGTCGAGGGCGAAACCGAAGTGTGGTTGTTACGTGAACTAGCAGAACAAAGTGGTTATCATCTGAGTTCAGAGGGAGTTCAGCTTATTGAGTTTGCTCAGTGTGGTTTAAAACCGCTTATAAAATATGCCAATAAAATGGGAATTCATTGGTATGTAATTACTGATGGGGATATGGCGGGTAAAAAATATGCCGATACAGTAAAATCGTTATGTGGTGAAGATAAAAACCCTAATGATTACTTAACGGTTTTACCTGCGCGAGACATTGAAAACTTTTTATTTAAACATGGTTTTAGTCATGTCTATAAACTTGCCGCTTATAATACAACACAGCATATTGATCTGCCTGTACATCAAATTATTCAAAAAGCAATTCATAAAAGTTCAAAACCTGATCTTGCGATTGCCATTTGTGATGATGCAAAATCACGTGGTATAAACGCTATACCGCGTTTGCTAATGGATACTTTTTCGAGAATTATTAGTTCATCTAAAGGGTTAGTTTAGATAATTACATTTTGAAAAATATTTAAAATCGCTATCAAGAAGATAAAACTATTCCGCCAATATAAATCGGCGGAATAAAATAAAAATTAATGCTATTTGGAGATTCGTTTATATTTAGCACGTTTAGGCTCTAATGCTTCAGCACCTAATGTGCGCTTTTTCCATTCTTCGTATTCGGTAAAGTTACCTTCAAAGAATTCAACATGACCTTCGTCTTGATAATCCAAAATATGGGTCGCAATACGATCTAAAAACCAACGGTCATGCGAAATCACTAAAGCACAACCCGGAAACTCTAATAATGCGTTTTCAAGCGCACGTAGCGTTTCAACATCTAAATCATTGGTTGGTTCATCGAGTAGTAATACATTACCACCCACTTGCAATAATTTAGCTAAATGTACACGCCCACGTTCACCACCTGAAAGTTCACCTACACGCTTTTGCTGATCAACACCTTTAAAGTTAAAACGACCAACATAAGCACGACTTGGTATTTCAAAATTGCCAATACGCATAATATCTTGACCGTTTGAAATTTCGTCCCAAACTGTTTTTTTGTCGTCCATACTGTCACGGAACTGATCAACTGATGCAAGTTGCACTGTTTCACCCAAAGTAATCGTGCCTGAATCAGGTTGTTCTTTGCCTGATAACATTCTAAATAGTGTTGATTTCCCCGCTCCATTTGGACCAATAATGCCAACAATTGCCCCTTTAGGAATACTAAAAGATAAGTTATCAATCAGCACACGATCGCCATACGATTTAGTTAGGTTGCTTACTTCAATCACTTTATCGCCTAAACGTTGTCCAGCTGGAATAAAGAGCTCGTTAGTTTCGTTACGTTTTTGGTAATCGTTACTGTTGAGTTCTTCAAAGCGAGCTAGACGGGCTTTGCTTTTTGCTTGGCGCCCTTTCGGATTTTGTCGTACCCACTCGAGTTCTTTTTCGATCGATTTACGACGTGCCGATTCGGTCGAGGCTTCTTGCGCTAGGCGCTGATCTTTTTGTTCAAGCCAAGATGAATAGTTGCCTTCCCATGGAATGCCTTCACCACGGTCAAGTTCTAAAATCCAACCTGCAACGTTGTCTAGGAAGTAGCGATCGTGAGTTACTGCAACAACCGTACCTTCGTAGTCATGTAAGAATCGTTCTAACCATGCTACCGATTCGGCATCTAAGTGGTTGGTCGGTTCATCCATTAATAACATATCAGGCTTTTCAAGTAATAATTGACAAATTGCTACTCGACGGCGTTCACCACCTGATAAATTTTCAATTTTCGCATCCCAATCAGGTAAACGTAGTGCGTCAGCGGCTCGCTCTAACTGGTTATCAAGATTATGAGCATCTTGCGATTGAATAATGGCTTCAAGCTCTGCTTGTTCTTTGGCTAATTTGTCAAAATCGGCATCAGGATCAGCATAAGCGGCATATACTTCATCTAATCGAGCCAATGCTTGTTTAGCCTCACTAACCGCTTGCTCAATGGCTTCACGCACAGTTTGTTTAGGATCTAATTTCGGTTCTTGGGGTAAATAACCAATTTTAATATCAGGTTGTGGGCGTGCTTCGCCTTCAATTTCGGTATCAACACCCGCCATAATTCGTAGTAAAGTGGATTTACCCGCTCCATTTAAACCGAGTACACCAATTTTTGCACCTGGAAAAAAACTTAAAGAAATATCTTTTAAAATATAGCGTTTAGGGGGAACAATCTTCCCTACGCGATTCATGGTATAAACATATTGCGCCATAAAACATCATCCGTTAATTTTGTTTAAAAATAGCAAACCATATCAGTTGCTATATAATTGATGGCATATATTGTAATGATTCTGAGCATCGGGTCTAGGGTTATTTTTGAGAATATAGGTAAATCAATATTCGCTATACACAAAACTTAATGTAGGACTTGTATATGTATATTCATGCTTCGCCACAATGACCATAATGGTAACGGTGAAAAAATAGGAATAATTTCTAATCTAACGCCTCGCTTTTAAGAGGGTACACATACCGACACCATCTCTGGAAATCAAAAGATAGACATAACACCCTTATAGATAACCTTTAGCATGTAATAGAGATACCCAGAAATTTTTGTACCCCTCAACTCAATAATGTCATAGTCCAGTTGATCATTAAAAACCGTTTTCCCATTTATTAGTTAGCTATCAATTTAAAAATGACTTTTAAATTTGATAGCATTTATTTAACCTATAACGACTGATAAATATCCAAGACGAATTATGATCAAAATAAAATGCGACGTTGAAGTAAAAAATAACTTTTATGTTAAGCTTTATAAGACTTGCGCTAATTAATCTGGTTGTGGAAAAAATAAAGAAATAGATTTAATATCTATAAGAAAAGGGCTTTATAAAAAGCATGATCATTTTTAAATACTCGTAATGGACAACAACATTAGTTGCCCATTACGATTTTAGTGATTATTTTATAGCACTATACTACTTATTACTCACTATCCTTTAAGGTACTACACAGACTACCCTGTGGGTTGTGAACAATGAAATATTATTAATACGTCTGAACATCCTCAAATCTTGGAGTGACACACATAAACCAATAAGATAATCATCAATTAATGACTGGCTATAAAACAAACATATTAATAATCCTATTTTAAATATCAATTTGATTTATATATTTTTTATGGTAAATTTTCACCTCGACAAAATGTTTGAGAGGACTGAACAGAACCAAGGTCATAATAATCACCCGAAATATATCCTGAATCATTAACAGCAAAAGGCTTATTGGCTCGATACATTTCAGATGTCCAAATATAGGATCCATTGTTATGATATCGCGAGACGGTTCCCCATTCTCCTAGAAATGTACCTAAATCACGGGAATGTCTATATGTCCTTGGTGTAGGAAGTGTAGCAGTACCTTCTGGTAAATCAGCATCAAGTGAATTAATTAATTCATTCCTTCTATACATATATTTTTGCCGCCAAGATTTTCCTGCGTCAGAAAAATCATTAATTTGTTCTCGTGTTGTTGCAGGTATTGCATGACCATCAATAATTTTACGACATTCATCAAACGCCACGTACTCACGATCAAAGTTAATAAAACCGCTACTTTTATAATCCTTCCTATGATCAACAAGAATTGCCCATTTTTTAGGTATCGGAAGAGTCACTTTACCAATATTTTTCCAACTGTTACCGTTATCTTCTGTGTACTCCATATTAATGGTTAATGGAGTCTTCGGTTTAAAACGATTATTATAAACAACCTGACAACCTTTCCCCAATTCTTTATTTCCGTTTCCTGATAAAGTTACCCAATTATTGATATTGCTAGCATCAAGTCTACAACGGTATTTTGACTGTTCATTCCCTGAACCTATTAAGTCAAACTTAATCCCTTTGAAACCAGTGATAGGTCGAAATGACTCGGCTATAAATCCTACACGAAATTGATTAACCTCCTTATAACCATTACCATTCCATACTGCCGAGTTATAGCCTTTAGGATATTTCGTTATATCATTACTAGCTGAATTAACATAAATACTATATGGTCGAGCGTAGCACAATTTTGGGCCACCTGAAAGCATAAATTGGTAAGTTATTTTGGGTTTGCTACCATAATGATTTTTATTGGGAATGCCATACTTAGTCGTTACGGCGATATCTTGTGCACTCAACTCTAAAGTATAAGGCCCCCCACATAGTGCCAACTCCTGATGTAAATCACTCACAACTTGAGAACCATCTTTCCAAGTTGCAGTTAACGTACCACCGACGGTAAAATTATCAGTAATTGAAGCATCACCATCATCATCCGCCACTTGCAAGTTAGAAATTGTATGTGCTTGTCCATCAGCAGTAACCAAAGCAATAACATCTGAAAACTTTGTACCAAAAGGGACTGTTAACGGTTTACCTCCATTGGAGATTGAATCATTAACTCCAATTTGTATTAGTTCGCCAGTGCTTTCTTGACTTGGCATCATAAAACCTAGCAACTCATCTAAATTTTTTAGTTTATTACCGACTTGATCATTCTGAGACGTTTTAAATTGTAGATAAGGCGCACTCCCTTCAATCACCTTTGTTGTGGTTGCGGATAAGGCAATAACATTACCCGATATCATTATACCCAACGTAGCAATTATAGTTCCATAAGCATAATGTTTGACATGTAAACTTGACGATATAATTCGTAAAATTTGGCCAAAAAACTTAGCTATTTTTAAAATAAACATTCGAGGTTGTTCAAAAGCTAACTTATTGCTTTTGTATATTTTATTATTCATAACTTCCATTTTTAATTACTTTTTCCTATAAAAAATCATTTGCATCCAAATCATAACTACTGATAAAACACAAATTTGATCATATTTATTATATTATGTTAATTTTATGTAAAAAATAACTTTTTTGTTAAGATTTGTAAACATGTGATTAAATGAGTCTGATTATTAAAAATAATATATAACCATATGAAAATTATATTAAATAATAAGAAATAGACTGATTTTATAGTTTTAAATATTAGGTACCAATTTTGTAAAAAATAATCATCAAATTATTCATCATTGCATGTTGATGGGAATCGTTAACCTTATATTTTTGATACTAAAAAGTGGGAACATACCATTACTGTAAACAATGCGAGTAAGTTCTATAATTAACTTACTCGTAATAACCTCTGTAACTTCAAAAAGTTACAGAATCAAACTATTTGCTGAACAAATAAAACAAATTTAACTATGGCTTGACACAAGCAGCTCTAAGTTTATTATTAGTTGATTTAGAATCATATAAATCTCCATCCCCCAAATCGATTCGAATTGGTTCTCCTTTGTATGTATCAATTGCCCAATACCAATCTTGAGGATGACTAGTTTCCCAGTCATCAAGACCTAAATAGTGATTAGGATTGTTAAATAAGGTTCCCCATTCATTAAATAGCCCACCAATCCACTTGCCATTACCGCCGCGATAGCTTAATTGACGGCGATAACCATTGATATTTCTTCCAGGAATACCTCCTGTCCAAATATCATCATTATTTGCATTAGTATAATCTGCAACACTTGGCATTCGGTATCCAATTCGGTTACAGTAATTTTTTGCATCTTGCACAGATGCATTAATATTAGCCCCTTGGGCTATATACCATCTTTCAATTTTAAAGCTATACAAGACGTTACTTTTGGCTCTATCTGAATAAAGCTTAAACGTAGAAGGGCTAAAGTTTTTATTAGCACTACTGTTTACTGGTCCTTTTAGTACTATCTTTAAAGCTACATCTCGTGAGCCTTTTCCCCAACCTGGTGTTCGTGCAGATGATAAAGCTAAACTAACTCCACTCCCTGATTCCGGAAATACTCTAGCGCCATTAGCTGAGATAATCTCTTCGGGCGTTACGTTTGCTAATAATAAATAAAAATAAACATTATTTGTTCCTGTCGATGGGAAATTACGTTGTGGATTATTTATATCTTGTGGTACAAATCCTTTTCCTTTTACCCAATCAGGACCATCTAAATCTTTATATTCAGTATTATTACTGGAATCGTTTGATAAATTAGGTTGAGCATAACAAACCAATGGCGCACTTGGTTCAAAATAATCAGGATTCGATATCCATATCCATAAATCAACTGAACCTGCATCTCCGTCTGTACCATATTTTAGACACGGGTTTTCGAACGACGGTAATATTATGGCATCACTACGATGATTTTTTACGCGACCATTTTTACTAGTTAATGCTTCTAAACTCCATGAATATGGCAATAATAACACGCCCAACACCAACAAGAGTTTTCGGGGTAATTTGAGAGATAATTTGGAAAATATAAATGAGTTTCGTGCAAAAACTCGGCGAATAGGATTATTTAATAAATTTAAATCGTAGGTTTGCCAGTGCTTGTGCCTTGTGCCTTGTGCCAGAAATGATAATGCATTATTGTCTACCTGTCAAGTAATATTTTGTTTTATTTAGATTTTTTATAATTATTTGCTTATTTAATAAGCTTGTTTTCCTATAACCGTAAAAGTATAGCCGTTTAAAAAATAGTTGGCTAGTTTTTTCGTGTTTTTTTGTAAAAAAATACAAATGAAATAGTCCTGTTTGGCGGCGACCCTAGTTCTGTCATTAGCGTATTTTGACACTGCAAAAAAACAAGCATATTGACCTTATAGTGGTGTGTTTTTTTGCTCTAAAATCTATCAGGTAGACCATTGATTTTATTGGATTTTTTATTTTGTTTTTGGTTAAATCAATTGTCTATAGCGAGCTAAGATATTATGGTATCGTGATTTCGGACGTACTGTTTTTTGTAAATAAATTAATAATAGTGATCACGTCCGAAATCTGACCAACTAAAATAGACCATTACTTTCAACCACGATAGCGCAACCTATTAAAATAGCCAATCACAGTTATTTTGTTTTGTTTTTAGGTAAAGGTAAATATTTGGTGCCGACATGTAACATTTCGTCAGGATTTGTTTTGTTATATAATTTAGCTTGCCGCCTTAATTTATCTTCAATGGATTTTTCAATTTTAACTAGGTGTTTAATACCATAACTAATCGTTTTATAACGTTTGTTCTTACTGGTTAAAGGCACAAACAAATTTAATCGGGCTTTTTTTAGCACGCTATAAATGGTCGGGCGACTGACCATAAAACGTTTAGCCAAATCAGTGATGGTTATTTTTTCTTTATGATATAAACGCCATATCTCTTGTCTGTGATAAGGCGTTAATTTTGTTTTACGTATATTCATTACCATATTTTCTCAGATTTACTGTAAATAATGCGAATAAATCCTACACATGAAGTATAAACAACTTAATGTTTTCCTACAATTAAACTTATCATAGTTCAAAAAATATCCTCTATATTTATCTTAATTCATACAGAGAATATTGCTCGTTATTTTATAAAAACGTAAAAAGTTGCTCTTTAGGTAAGCGTGATTTTGGTCGATGCGCATTGCCGTCATTTTCGGCTCGATAGCCTAATGTAGCAACAACAATACTTTTAAGTCCTTTGCTTTTGAGATCTAAAATCTCGTCCATTTTTTGGGTATCATATCCTTCAATAGCCGTTGAATCAATACCAATTGCTGCTGCTGCAAAAAGAAGTTGCCCCAATGCTAGATAAGCTTGTTTACTTTCCCAACATTGTTGCGATTCAATGGTTGCACTATTGAGCTTTACAAAGTGCCTACGACCTTGATCTTGTGCTTGTTTAAGATCGGCTGAAGGGTATCTACCGTCTTTATCTTCTTGATTGAGTAGATTAACTAAATGGGCGTCGTCTAATGGTGTTTTAATACAAAAGACAATCGTATGCGAAGCGCCAGTCACCCTTGGTTGATTAAATTCAAGTATAGCTGGTAAAATTTTATTCTTTGCCTCGTTGTTCTCGATAACATAAAAATGCCATGGTTGTGAGTTAACTGATGATGGGCTGTTTCTTAAAACAGTTAATAATTGTTCAATCTTATCGGCAGGAATTTTTTTTGTTGGATCATAATGTTTGGTAGTGTAGCGTTTTTGAGAAATATCAACTATGTTCATTATTATGCCCTCGTGAGTTATTCTTTTCACCATTATAATTCGGTTCTATTATGTCTCAACTTATTATTTTAATAGATTTGTCAAATAGTAAAGCAATCTTTAATTAGTATTGAGTACTTTATTTTAATAAAAATAGAACATATTTAGATTGACTACAAATAATCATTGACACCACTGATATCATTTGGTAAAAATAACATCAGTTTTTGTCTGTATTAATTACAATTCAAATAGAGATTTTTTTATGTTTGTTAACTATTTATCACTCGACCTCAGCCTCCTCCTCGCATTAACTTGCGCGGATAGCTTGTGTGTGGAGTAAAAAAAAGTAGTTAAATAAACAACTCAACAAATTAACAAGAACCCGCGCTAAAGTGCGGGTTTTTTGTTTTTTTAACTTGAAATACCGAGATAGCGCTAAAATATATAAAAGGAAAAACAATGAGCGATCAAGTCATTATTTTTGATACAACGTTACGCGATGGTGAACAAGCATTACAAGCAAGTTTAAGTGTTAAAGAAAAGTTACAAATTGCACTTGCGTTAGAAAGAATGCGGGTCGATGTGATGGAAGTTGGCTTTCCTGTTTCATCTCCTGGTGATTTTGAATCAGTCCAAACGATTGCTAAGACCATTAAAGATAGCTGTGTTTGTGCATTGTCTCGTTGTGTTGATAAAGATATTGATGTTGCTGCCGAGGCATTAAAAGTTGCAGATCAATTTCGAATTCACACTTTTATGGCAACATCAACCTTACATGTTAAGGATAAATTAAAAATGACATTTGATGATGTCATTGAAAGAGCTGTGCACTGTATTAAACGTGCACGTAATTATACTAATGATGTGGAGTTTTCTTGTGAAGATGCAGGCCGTACCCCAATTGATAACTTATGTCGTATCGTTGAAGCAGCAATTAAAGCAGGGGCAAGAACGATCAATATTCCAGATACTGTCGGTTATACTGTCCCTTATCAATTTGGTGGCATTATTCGTACCCTATTTGAACGTGTCCCGAACATTGATCAAGCGATTATCTCTGTTCATTGTCATGATGACTTGGGCATGTCGGTGGCTAACTCGATTAGCGCGGTTCAAGAAGGTGCTCGGCAAATTGAAGGTGCGATGAATGGTTTAGGCGAACGTGCGGGTAATACCGCACTTGAAGAAGTTATTATGGCGATTAAAGTTCGTCAAAATATCTTAAATGTTCACACAAATATCAATCACCAAGAGATTTATCGTACCAGCCAAATTGTTAGCCAAATTACTAATATGCCAATTCCGGGTAATAAAGCAATTATTGGTAGTAACGCTTTTGCCCACTCCTCAGGAATTCATCAAGATGGGGTTTTAAAAAATCGTGAAACTTACGAAATTATGACCCCTGAATCAATCGGATTAAATCAAATCCAATTAAATTTAACCTCTCGTTCAGGACGAGCCGCCGTTAAACATCGTTTAGAAGAACTTGGTTATCACGATAAAGATTATAACTTAGATCAAGTCTATGAGGCATTTTTAGAATTAGCTGATAAAAAAGGCCAAGTATTCGATTATGATTTAGAGGCATTAATATTTATCAATCAATTAAAAGATGAAAAAGAACATTATGTTTTGGATTATTTTAATGTTCAATCAGGTTCGACGGTTGTTTCAACCGCTTCGGTTAGCTTGTTAATTGGTGATAAAAAGTATTCTGATGCTGCAACAGGTAACGGTCCTGTTGATGCTGTTTATCAAGCTATCAACCGTATTACTGGCGAGCCTATTTCGATTGTAAAATATCAGTTAGCTTCTAAAGGACAAGGTGAAAATGCTTTAGGACAAGTTGATATTGTTGCCGAATATAAAGGTCGTAAGTTCCATGGTGTTGGGCTTGCAACCGACATTGTTCACTCATCGGCTTTGGCTTTAATTAATGTATTGAACAATGTGTATAGAGCAAATCAAGTTGCACAAGAAAAACAAAAATTACATCATGACTAAAAAATAATTTGTTTTGCCGTTTAACAGCAAAACATGAAAATTAATTTAGATTGTAAAGGAATAAAAAATGTCACAAAACTACCATATTGCAGTACTTCCCGGCGATGGCATTGGCCCAGAAGTAATGAGACAAGCCTATAAAGTATTAGATGTTATCCGCCAAAAATATCAGCTTTCAATCACAACTAGCGAGTATGATGTGGGCGGCGCAGCAATTGATATTCATGGTTGCCCATTACCTAATGAAACACTTGAAGGCTGTGAAAAAGCTGACGCTATTTTATTTGGTTCAGTGGGTGGTCCTAAATGGTCTAATTTGCCACCTGAAAAGCAACCTGAACGTGGTGCGTTATTGCCACTACGTAAACACTTCAAATTATTTGCTAATATGCGCCCTGCTCGTTTGTATCAAGGCTTAGAAGATCTTTGTCCATTACGCACCGATATTGCAGAGCGTGGATTTGATATTTTATGTATGCGAGAATTAACTGGCGGTATTTATTTTGGATTACCTAAAGGACGTGAAGGTAGTGGTGCTCAAGAAAAAGCATTTGATACTGAAGTTTATCATCGTTTTGAGATAGAGCGTATTGCAAAAATGGGGTTTGAAGCCGCACGTTTACGTCGCAAAAAAGTAACTTCAATTGATAAAGCCAACGTATTACAAACTTCAATTTTGTGGCGTGAGGTGGTTAATGAAGTAGCTAAAAACTATCCTGATATCGAACTTGAGCATATGTATATCGATAATGCCACAATGCAACTTGTTAAAGATCCGTCTCAATTCGATGTTATTTTATGCTCAAATTTATTTGGAGATATATTATCCGATGAATGTGCCATGATAACTGGTTCAATGGGGATGTTGCCTTCTGCTAGTCTTAATGAACAAGGCTTTGGCTTATATGAACCTGCTGGTGGTAGCGCACCTGACATTGCTGGTAAAAATATTGCTAATCCTGCAGCACAAATTTTGTCATTAGCTTTGTTAGTCCGTTATAGCTTTAAACGTGATGATATTGCCTCAGCTATCGAAACAGCAGTAAATAAAGCATTAGAGCAAGGCTATCGTACTATCGATCTTGCACAAAAAGAACAACCCGTTTCAACTGATGAAATGGGAGATATTATTTGTAAGCTTATTTAATTGAATTAGCTATGTTAAATGTGTAGTAAAGGGATACTCAAGTATGCAGAATAAACTGCTACTTGTATCCTTTTTAATTCAATTAATTATAGGATTAGTAAATAATGTCAAAGTTTAAAACTAATACCAGTTGTAAAAAATAATAAGGAATCTGCAATGTCAAAAACACTGTATCAGAAATTATATGATGCGCATGTCGTTTATGAAGCTCCAAATGAAACGCCTATTTTATATATCGATCGCCATTTAGTTCATGAAGTCACCTCTCCACAGGCCTTTGATGGCTTACGTGCAATGAATCGTAAAGTTCGCCAGCCCAATAAGACTTTTGCAACTATGGATCATAACACTTCAACCAAAAGTAATGATTTAAGTGCCTGTAGCGAAATGGCTCGCATTCAGTTAACCGAACTGGCAAAAAATGCCAAAGAGTTTGGTGTTTCGTTATATGATTTACAAAGCCCATTACGTGGTATTGTCCATGTAGTCGGCCCTGAGCAAGGTATGACTTTACCGGGTATGACTATTGTGTGTGGTGATTCGCACACTGCTACACATGGCGCATTTGGTGCATTAGCTTTTGGTATTGGTACTTCCGAAGTTGAGCATGTGTTAGCAACTCAAACCTTAAAACAAGGTCGTGCTAAAACCATGAAAATTGAAGTTAAAGGGCAAGTTGTTGACGGCATTACCGCTAAAGATATTATTTTAGCTATCATTGGCAAAACAACCAGTGCCGGCGGTACAGGTCATGTAGTTGAATTTTGTGGTGATGCGATTAAATCATTATCAATGGAAGGACGTATGACGTTGTGTAATATGGCAATTGAAATGGGAGCTAAAGCTGGCATAATTGCACCAGATGAAGTGACTTTTGAGTACTTAAAAGGTCGTCAATTTTCACCAAAAGGTGAAGACTTCGACAAAGCGGTTGCTTATTGGAAAACGCTAAAAACCGACGAAGGTGCACATTTTGATACAGTTGTGACGTTAGAAGGAAAAGATATCGCACCACAAGTCACTTGGGGAACAAACCCTGGTCAAGTAACTTCAATTGATGCAACAGTACCGAATCCTAATAATTTTGCTGATCCTATTGAAAAACACTCTGCTGAGCGTGCATTAGCTTATATGGGATTAACCGCTGGTACCAAAATGACTGATATTAAGATCAATAAAGTATTTATTGGTTCTTGTACAAACTCACGTATAGAAGATTTACGAGCTGCTGCCCAAATTGCTAAAGGCCGTAAAGTGGCTGAAGGTGTACAAGCATTAGTTGTACCAGGTTCAGGACCAGTGAAAGAACAAGCTGAAGCCGAAGGATTAGATAAGATTTTTATTGATGCAGGATTTGAATGGCGCTTACCGGGTTGCTCTATGTGTCTTGCAATGAACGATGATAAATTAGCACCGGGAGATCGCTGCGCATCAACCAGCAACCGTAATTTTGAAGGTCGCCAAGGACGCGATGCTAGAACACATTTAGTTAGTCCTGCTATGGCAGCAGCCGCAGCTATTACTGGTCATTTTACAGATATTCGCAAACCATTTTAAGGAGAGACTTGTCATGGCAAAATTTACAAAACATACTGGGCTAGTCGTTCCTTTGGATGCGGCTAATGTTGATACAGATGCAATCATTCCAAAACAGTTTTTACAGAAAGTAACACGCACTGGATTTGGTAAACATGCCTTTCATGAATGGCGCTTTTTAGATGATGCTGGCGAGCAGCCTAACCCTGAATTTGTCTTGAATAAACCCCGCTATAAAGGTGCCAGTATTTTATTAACACGTGAAAATTTTGGTTGCGGTTCTTCTCGTGAACATGCTCCTTGGGCGCTTGCTGATTATGGGTTTAAAACTATTATTGGTTCAAGTTTTGCCGATATTTTTTACAATAACTCATTTAATAATCAGTTATTGTTGGTCAATTTATCCGAAGAAGATATCGATGAACTATTTAAAATTGTCGAAGCCAATGAAGGCATTGAATTTACCATCGATTTAGTTAATGAAGTGGTCATTGCCGGCGATAAGCAATATTCATTTAAAATTGATGCTTTTAAACGTCATTGCTTGTTAAATGGGTTAGATAATATTGGTTTAACCTTACAACATGAAGAAGCGATTAGCGACTTTGAACATAAAATCCCAAGCTTTTTAGCTTAATTTTATTAAAGGGCGCAAATTGCGCCCATGATTAAAATAAGCGATATATATCCAAAAATTTTGAATTCAAATTTAAAGCTGTTTTCGTTGACTTGATGGTGGAATTGATAAGGCTTCACGGTATTTTGCTACGGTGCGACGTGCAATAATAATACCTTGTTCTTCAAGCATCGAAACTAATTTACTATCACTTAATGGCTTTTTACTATTTTCTGCCGATATATATTTTTTAATTAATGCTTGGATAGCAGTAGATGAAACCTCACCGCCTGAATCATTATTAACATGACTTGAGAAAAAGAATTTAAGTTCATAAATTCCGCTTGGACAATGCAGATATTTTTGAGTTGTTACACGAGAAATGGTCGATTCATGCATATCAATTGCCGTTGCAACATCAGACAAAATCATTGGTTTCATGTATTCAGCGCCGTGTTCAAAAAAGGCTTGCTGATGCTCAACAATAAATTGGCTGACTTTTAATAAGGTTTCGTTACGGTTTTCGATGCTTTTAATAAACCAATTAGCTTCTTGCAGATGAGATCTAATATATTGCCCATCACTTTCATTTGCTAATTTTGCCATATCGGCGTATTGCTGGTTAATACGTAAAGATGGAACTGTATCGCTATTTAAATACACAACCCATTTTCCTTGTACCTTTTTTACCATGACATCAGGTATGACATAGTCTGGAGAAGCAGTATTAACCAAATCGCCAGGATAAGGTTGTAAACGTTGTATAAAATCAACAGCCTCTTTTAATTGTTCATCTGTTGTATTTAACACTTTTTTTAAGTTTCTATAATCACGTATGGCTAATAAGTCTAAATAATTATCAATAATTTGTTTAACTAATGGTGGAGTGTCTAAATGTTGAATTTGAATAGACAAGCACTCTTGCAACGATCTGGCACCAACACCGATAGGATCAAAATTCCATATTCGTTTCAATACTGCTTCAACTTCGGCAATTTCAATTTCATCATTACCTTGCTCTTCAAGTATTTCTTCTGTTGAAACTGTTAAATAGCCTCTCTCATCTATAGCTTCAATAATAGATACTGCTATCGCCCTATCAGTATCGCTAAAGGGTGTTAGTTCAAGTTGCCATTCTAGATAATCATGTAATGTTTCGTGAGTTTCACCTTGATAGATAGGCAATTCGTCATTACGATAATCTGAGTTAGTTCCAGATGGAGTTCCTGCACTATAAATATCATCTAAAGATGCATCCAGTGGAATATCATCGGGAATCTCTTTGCTATCTAAAGCCTCACGCGTATCAATATTTTCTGCTTCATCGTTTTGTTTAACGTTCACTTCGTCATATTGATCATCAACTTCAAGCAATGGATTGTTTTCAAGCGCAGTTTGTATTTCTTGTTGGAGTTCTAAAGTTGACAACTGTAGTAATTTAATCGCCAATTGTAATTGTGGCGTCATGGATAATTGTTGAGAGACTTTCAGTTGTAAACTGGTTTTCATCATAATCTGAACTCGTTTCCTAAGTAAACGCGTTTTACATATTCGTTACTTAAGATGTCATTTGGTGAACCTTCAGCAATTAAATGTCCTTTATTAACAATGTAAGCACGTTCGCAAACATCTAACGTTTCACGTACATTGTGATCGGTTATTAATACACCCAACCCTCGATCACGTAGATGCTTAATAATATTTTTGATATCTATCACCGAAATTGGATCAACCCCAGCAAAAGGTTCATCAAGTAAAATAAATTTAGGATTAGCTGCTAACGCCCTTGCTATTTCTACTCGACGTCTTTCTCCACCTGATAGAGATTGTCCTATGCTGTCACGAATATGAGAAATATGGAACTCTTCGAGTAATTCTTCGGCACGATCGATTTTCTCATTTTTATCAATATCTTTGCGCGTTTCTAAAATCGCCATAATGTTATCTATAACAGACAATTTTCTAAAAATAGACGCTTCTTGTGGTAAATAGCCAATACCTTTTTGAGCTCGCTCATGTAAAGGTAAAATGCTGATATCATGATCATCAAGGTAAATTTTACCTGCATTTAATGTCACTATACCAACCACCATATAAAAAGTAGTCGTTTTACCCGCACCATTGGGGCCCAATAATCCAACAATTTCGCCTGAGTTGACAGTTAAACTTACATCTTCAACAACTCGTCTTTTTTTGTATACTTTGGCCAGATTTTCCGCTTTTAAAATTGACATTTTATTTGTTCATCCCTTTAACTTGGTTTGGGATAATAGTGCTTTTTACTCGCATATTCTTACCTGGATTGGCTAATATTTGCTGTTTTTTGACATCGTATGTAATCAGATCACTAACAATATGATTATCTTGTTGAAATAATTCAGCATGACCGCGTAAAATAACATTATTTTGTTTTACATCATAAATAACTTGTGAAGAATGACCCGTTACAATCTTATTTTTTTCTGGTAAAATTTGTTTATAATTCACAGGGTTACCATAAGCTGTAATTTTTTGCTTATTTTTATCTTGCGTGTCAGTGATAACCACTTTATCAGCTTTTATAGTTAATCCTTCTTGGATAATAACAACATTGCCAATAAATGTAATTGTATTATTTTCAATATCAATTTTTTGATTATCTGCATCTATCGTAATGGGTTTATTATCAGCGAACATTTTATGTTCTTCTTTAGAGTTTATAGATTGCGAAGTAAGTTCATTAGCGAAACTACTTAAAGAGATTGGTAGCAGTAAAATTAATGAAAAAACAACCTGTTTTAGCGAACTCATGTTTTATTTTGCCTCTGTATTATAATATGTTTTTACATTTTCAAGTATGTTAGCCGTTTTGGCATGTAAATCACCCGCTAAACCAATACCAGTTGAATAAAATCCCACCCCATTAATGATGACAGGATCTTTTGATTTGACTAGTTGTGAAGTTAAATCTATCACGGCATTATCAGTTTTTACTTGTTTCAATTGAGCTTCTTGTGTCAAATTATCTAATTGAACATCATCATAAAGGTAAAGAAGTTTATCTTTTGTCAACGTTGCTTTCTTTGCTTTAATATGCCATGTAGCTGAATGATTCTGTTCATAAAACGTAAAATTGGGCAAATCAAATTCAGTATTATTTGAGTCATCAAAATGCCTTACATTACTGGACTCAATTTTATAAATAAGATCCCCAGATAAGTCATAAATATCTGTTAACATTTTATCACTTTGATAAATCGGCTTATCTGATATATTTAGAGTGGATTGATTTACAACCTCATCTCCTTTTTGATAATTATAATAAACACCGATAACAACAATGAGAAGTAAAAAACAGATTAGATTTTTTTTATTCATAACATACGTTTTTCACATTAATTAGAAATTATTATTTCGAATGCCAAAATTTTAATTATTCTACTTTATTTTTTATTAAATTAATATCGAACATTAAAAGAAGTTAAATCGTTTTGTGGTAATAATTCAAAAATATTAACATGTAAAATGCGTGAAGATGCAGGACCGCCATTTTCAATCCATTTTATTAATTTGCTTATTTGTAAACTATCACCTTGAGCTATAATCTCAACATCGCCATTATCTAAATTTTGAACATAACCAACTAAACCCAGTTTTTGGGCTTGCTGATAAGTAAAAAAACGAAATCCTACACCTTGCACGCGACCGCTAACATTTATCTTAACTTTCTTAATCATCTTGCGACCTCATTTTATTATAACCTAGATTCAAACATATTAATTTTAATGATGAAATACTAATTTAGGTTGAAAATACAGAGCATAATTTTTTATCATGGTTAAATGTTAGATTCATTAATAATCTTGCAACTAGTAAGTTTTTTACTTATCGACTAAATTTTATTTTTCAATAAAATAAACAATAATAAATAATTAAAACAATGGAAATAAATATGTTATTAAAATATAAAAAAAGTTTTTTTTTACTTTGGCTATTATCAGTATTAAGCTACTATACAATTAATTCATGTGCTTTTGCTAATGTTGAAATTGATAAACAGAAAATTGGCAAAGTCGTTGATGAATTTAATGGTGTGAAAGTCTATTATAATGGTAGCATCAATAATGTAAGTGGAAGAAATATTGCTAAAGACGGCTATAACTTAGGTCTGAAATATCAATGTGTTGAATTCATCAAACGCTATTATTATCAACGCTTCAATCACAAAATGCCCAATAGCTATGGGCATGCAAAAGATTTCTTTGACCCTTCAATCGTTGATGGAAAAATTAATCGTCAACGTAATTTATTACAGTTTCATAATGGTTCACCAACTAAACCAAAAGTTGAAGATATTATTATCCTTAATTGGTCAAATTATGGGCATGTTGCCATTATAAGTAAAGTAACCGACAACGAAATTGAAATTGTGCAACAAAACCCCGGACCAAATGCAAGCAGTAGAGCAACTTTTCCTTTAATCTTTAAAGATGGAAAATGGATAATAGAAGGTTTTGGCGTTTTAGGTTATTTACGTAAAAATAAATAATTGCCTGCACCAGAGTAAACTACAACAAAAAAACAAATGGCATAATTACAGAAAATATTCAAAATAATAATTCAGATCGTTAATGAAGATTAATCAACAAACCATTCATTCTTCTGTTTTGATACTATTTTTATAGTCTCTAAAATAGCCGATAGGTTTTCATGTTGAGCTATTGCAAAAAAATTTTGACAATCCCAGCTTCGGCTAACGTAATAAGTAACACAAATACTACCATACAAGTTGAGTTGTATGGCTTTGTGGGATTTATCACAGAGAAAGAGAATTTTTGTTAAAAAGTTTCAGGTAACACTATGTTTCAGTATAAAAAAGGAAATAAAAAGATAGCAAACTGGCAATCATATCTGTTTTTAACTGTATTAACGGTATAATAACTCTGGATATAACTGGAATTTGGCTGTTATAAATGCCAATGTTTTAAAAACAATATGCTATGTAATTAATGGACTCTATTTTGATATTATTAATAGATAATTATGATTCTTTTACCTTCAATATTCACAATTATTTGTGTCAAGTTGGCGCAGAAGTTAAAGTGATTAAAAATGACGAAATGACAATTGAACAAATAAAAGAAATTAGCTTTTCTAAGATTATCATTTCGCCTGGTCCGGGATCGCCTACCAATGCTGGAATATCACTTGCAACTATTGCCGAATTTAGTCATATTTGCCCAATATTGGGAGTTTGTTTAGGGCATCAAGCGATTGCTCAATATTATGGTTATAAGATCATCAAAGCACCAACACCTATGCATGGAAAAGTCGATGAAATAACGCACGATGGTCAAGGCGTGTTTAAAGGGATCAAAAGCCCACTTTCGGTGGTTCGTTATCATTCATTAATTGCTTGTGATAATCCTTTACCTAAAGACTCTCAATTAATCGTAACAGCAAGAAACAATCAAGGATTGATTATGGGATTACGTCACAAAAAGTTACCCATAGAATCTGTTCAATTTCACCCTGAAGCAATTAAAACCGAATTTGGTTTACAAATGATTCATAATTTTGTCCATGAGCAATACTAAAATGAAAATTCATATCGACTTTGAAGGTCAACATAAATATTTTTGCAACCCTATCGCCATTTTAAAGTCTGATGATTATTCAACAATCAAACAACAATTTGATTCAATCGAAAAATTCACACAACAAGGCTATTATGCGGTTGGATATCTCGCTTATGAAAGCGCAATGGGGTTCAATAGTGAAAATAAAACAAAACAGAATTATGATTTGCCGCTATTGATATTTGGTATTTTTGATAAATTTTCTATCATTGAGCAAAAACATGTAGAAATAAGTGATTACACTCCACCAACTTTTGATTTGATAAGCAATACATCAAGAGAGGAATATAATCAAAAAATTAACTTTATTCGATCTCAAATTGAATCAGGCAATACTTATCAAACCAACTATACAATTCAATTTACTACTCCATTTAATGAAAGTGCTATTAATTATTACCACTTTCTACAAAAGAACAATCAAGCCGACTATTGCGCTTATATTGAGTTTGACGATTATTGTATTTTATCAATTTCGCCAGAATTATTTTTTAAGTTAGAAAATAAAATTATTACAACAAAACCAATGAAAGGAACAACTGCGCGCGGTTTAAATAATCACCAAGATAAACAACAATTAGAATTATTATTCTCTGAAAAAAACCAAGCTGAAAATATGATGATTGTTGATTTATTACGTAATGATTTAAGTCGGGTTGCAAAGGCAGGATCAGTTACAGTTCCTAAATTATTTTCAGCCGAAAAATATCCAACCGTTTGGCAATTGACTTCTATGATTCAAGGTGAATTGAAAGAACATGTTAATTTATATCATATTTTTCAAGCACTATTTCCTTGTGGATCAATAACTGGAGCGCCTAAAACCAGTACAATGCAAATTATTGCAGATATTGAAAACTCACCACGTGGAGTTTACTGCGGGACAATTGGTTATATTGAACCATATATGAACAAAGCTATATTCAATATCCCAATTCGGACTTTAACCATACACAATCAACAAATGCATTATGGTGTTGGCGGAGGGATCACTTGGGATTCAACCTCACAAGATGAATATAACGAGATTTTAGCTAAAACAGCAATTTTAACTCGCACTACTTCTTTTCCCAAATATATCATTGAATCATTATTGCTTGAAAAAGGACAATTTTTCTTATTGGAAGAACATTTAAGCAGACTTTCTCAATCAGCTGATTATTTTGATTTTAACTATGATATCAATGCAATTAAGTTGCAACTTATTAAGTTAGCAAATGCAACTAATAAAAATATTGAAAATATTTATAAAATCAGAATTTTACTGCAAAAAAATGGGCTATATACCATTAGCGAGAATATAATTAACTCGCCAATGCAGATCAATGAAATCGAATTTGCAAAGCAGTACGTTCATAACCAAAACGTATATTTGTATCATAAAACGTCTAATCGGGAGCATTTTCCTAATTTAATTACAGGAAAAGAATATATTAATTTTAACCAACACAATGAAATAACTGAATTTGTTAACGGTAACCTCGCATTGCGGATTAATGATCAATGGATTACCCCTAAAAAAGAATCGGGGTTACTAGCTGGCACCATGAGACAATTTTATTTAGATCACAATCAATTGTTAGAAAAAACGATTTTAAAAGATGACCTTTTAAAAGCCGATAAAATCGCATTTATCAATAGTGTTCGTAAATGGGTAGAAATTGATGACAAGGTTTTTAGTCATTTCAA
This sequence comes from Gilliamella sp. BG2, assembly GCF_046635645.1. NCBI lineage: Bacteria > Pseudomonadati > Pseudomonadota > Gammaproteobacteria > Orbales > Orbaceae > Gilliamella > Gilliamella sp. BG2. The sequence goes on along the minus strand of NZ_JBIDFF010000012.1, from coordinate 46,075 downwards.
ACGATCATTAAGATCAATTACCGTTTAAATTCATATATTCCGCCAACATTATGGCGGAATATTATTATGACATTAAAGTTTTATTGAGTTTGCAAAGTCTAGTTCTTCATCCTGCCAACCTTTAGATAGCGCATTAACTAAAGCATCATATCCATTACTTGCTAAAGGAACATGGCGTTCAAATGGTTTGCTTTCAATATTATTTTTACTATCAGTAACAACCCATCGTCCTTTAATCACCGCATCACCAGTATAGCTTCCATGAAACCCATCAATAAATAACTTTACCGTCAATGTTGGCGTTGTAATTGATCTGCTAGAGACTAAATAATTTGGTAACATGACCGTTAAATCTTGCGTCAATCGTTCTTGCAATTGCTGAGATAGTGTTGAAGCCCATAAATGATGCATTGCTGTTTCATATTTGATATTATCAGTTTGTAATACAATACCTGGTTTATTTAAAAAACTCACCACATCTACCGACTCAATCCAAATAAAATATTTGGTAGTTTTTATTTTTTGCAATACTGGACTTGGTAAATTACTAGTTAGTTGAAAATAGCTTTTACTTGGGTCGTTAGCTGAACAACCGACTAATATTGCAAGTAATGGCATAAATATGATTGTAAGTAGCTTTTTATATATTTTGTTCATCATTTTTTACCTTTTGCTTTAGGCTCTTGATCTTTCTTCGCTGGAGCAGAAAAAATCAGTGCATTGCTCTTATCATTGAGAGTATTAAGTAATGGCGTTAATTCATCCATCATCTGTTGCACTTTTTGTAAACTCTCTTTCATTTGGTTATTTAATTCAGAACCTGGTTGTAATTCTTTCATTGTTTCATTTAATGAACGTAATGTTTTTTGTAAATCCTTTGGTATATTTTGCATCTCTTTACTTGCCATAATACGATTTAACGATTTCATTAATCGTTCACTTGAAGCTAATGATTGATTGAACTGCGATAGAGTATTGTTAAGTGGCAAATTATTAAAATTATCAAGTAACTGCATAATTTTTGCCTGAATTTGCGCAATCCCTGTCGAAGTCGCCTCAATTGTATCGTAACCAAACTGCTTCGCTAGTTGTGGATCATACTTATTTTTTAATTCAGGATAAAAATCAAGATCTATATATAGCGCACCAGTAAACATATTTGAAGTTTTTAATGACGCTCTTAACCCATTTTTTTGTTCTTTCATTATCAAAGCGGCAATATCGATTTTCTCATCAACTAATTCAGATAAACGATCAGGCTCTATCCTAATTAATATCGGCACCCTTTTATTTAAAATTGATGATTTTTCTAACATTTCAGCGGTATAAAATGGTACTTTAGATACTGTTCCTAATCTAATACCATGATATTCAACTGGTACTCCCTCTGTTAACCCCGATATAGAATCAGAAAGCATAATAAGGAATTCTTTATATTCAGTATATTGCGAATCTTGGATAGATTTTTTATCTTCATATAATGTATAAACTGCATTTTGCTCAGCGGGTGCACCTAATTTGGATCCTTCGGGTAAATCAAAACTAATTCCTCCAGACATTAATACATCCAGAGAAGGGACATCTAGGCTTGCACCTCGAGATGAAAGAGTTAAATTGATACCTCCTTCTTTCCAAAATCGTACGTTTTGTGTTACTAACACATCATAAGGTTTAGTAATAAAAATTTGATATTTCATCTTACGCGATTCAACATCAAATTCCGAGGTCTCCACATTCCCTACACGATAACCATGAAACATGATAGCTGCCCCTCGAGGAATCACACCATTTTGCTCACTTTCTAATTTTAGACGAATACCTTTGATACTAGGATCAGACAACGGAGGCGCATCAGAAAGCACAAAAGGTTTATTTTGAAAACTATGATTATCGTTCCCTGCGGCTAATTCTATATAGACACCCGATAAAATAGTACCTAATCCCGTTACCCCATCACGACCAATTTCTGGCTTGACGACCCAAAAAATCGAATCATTTTTCAGCAATGGAGCCATATCGCTATAAACACGGCCTTTTATAACCACTTGCTGGTAGTCATCAGATAAAGTCACTTCATCGACTATACCCACATCAACACTGCGATTTTTAATTACCGTTTTGCCAGCAACAATGCCACTTGCGTCTTTTGCAAGTAATGTGAACGAGGTACCTCTATCAGCATAATGAGAGTAGATTATCCATAGACCAACAATTGCAGTGACAATGGGAATAATCCATATTGCTGAAATAGCTCTAATTTTAATTATTTTTGCCAATTTACTTGATGTTGCCATATTGTTCCTATTAATCTATTTTCTATTTTGCGGACGATCCCAAATTAAACGAGGATCAAATTTTTGTGATGCAATCATTGTGATAATAACGACAGTTGCAAAGAATGTAACGCCAATATCAGGATAAACACCCATCATTTGCTGATTTCTCACTAAAGAACAAACGACAGAAACAACAAATATATCTATCATTGACCATTTACCAATAAACTCAACTGCACTATATAATTTTTTCATTTTTAAACAATTATTCTTATTTTTTCGTTTTACTGCTAATGCAAAATAACAAAGCCAACTTAGTGAAATAATTTTTAAAATTGGTATAACAACACTAGCGAGAAAAATAACAAGAGCAACAGGTACATCACCTGCTTGCCACATATAAATAACTCCATCCATGATATTTGAAGTTGATGCAGCCCCCAAAACAACAGTTATCATAATTCCAAATAAATTAGCAGGAATGTAAAGAATTAATGAAGTAATTAATAAAGCTATAGTCCATTGTATTTTATCACGCTCCCTAATTTTACTTTTTTGTTTACATCGAGGGCATTTTTTATAATGTATGGGTAATATAGCCTGACAACAATTACATAATTTTAGATTTTGACTAATTCCTGTTTTTCCAACTTTCAATGAATTAACAGCAAAGTTATTACGATGAATTTCGTTCCAAATTACTTCAGGCGAGAAAATAACTAAAGATTTTATATAAAAAAAGACAAATAGACAAAACGCCCAAAACGTACCAGTGACCCCAATACTGCCATAACTCATTAATTTAACAAAACTGACCAAAACACCAGTAAGAAAGATTTCCGGCATACACCAATGTTGAAATTTTTCATAAACAATAAGTAGATCGCGTTTGCGATATTTTGTTAATTGAATTCTGGAGCAAAGCAGGACGATGATTAATAAATTGAATATAGGGAAAAGTAAAACAAATAAAATAAAAAGCGCTGAAACATAGCTATATTTATCAAAATAAAGGGTCTTAGGAATATCTAATACGCTAACGCCAATGTAATTTCCTACAATTCGGATATCAATAAAGACAAAGCCGCAGGCGACAATAATCATAATTAATGAACAAGCTGCATACATAGCAGCTCTAAATTTCATATTGCTACTATTTTTAGCTAATGTAGTATTACAGCGTGGACAAACAGCTTTGTGCCCTACTGTTATATCAGTTAATTCTATGACCAAATCACAGTGTGAGCATAAAACATAATGTTGTTTATCAATGGTCATTGTTTTCCTTTATTTCGAAATATATTTTAACCTAAATAAATATTTCAGAGTAATATAACATTTGAGTATGAAATTAATGAGTTATTATTAAATAGTTTCTTGAAGAACAAATATTTTAATGAATAAAAGTTGGTTATATTAGCTCCAAAGCTAATCATATCAAATGACATTTTTTTATGAAAGTATTACTAAATTAAATTAGTGGGTTTTGATTATTATCAAATATAATCTTTATAAAATGCGTTATTCTTTTCATTATACTAAAATAATCAATATTAATTTAGGTTTGATAAAAATTCACAGCTATAAAATTAACAAAATAATTCAATAAATTTAATCTTGAATATCAATATTTCATCACCATTTGTTAGTTTCAATTATTACATAAAACAAATCATCCATAAAATTTGTGTCTTAATTTCCATAGTTAACTAAATAATTGTTGAGAAAAAAACTTGATACTGTATAACAATACAGTATAATATTACCAATCCTAACTCATTGGAATTTTATAATATGAACGAAAACAAACAACGCGCACTTTCTGCTGCATTAAGTCAAATCGAAAAACAATTTGGTAAAGGTTCAATTATGCGTTTAGGGGACACCCAAACGTTAGATGTAGATGCTGTATCTACAGGTTCTTTAGGTCTTGATATTGCTCTAGGTATTGGCGGTTTACCAATGGGTCGAATTGTTGAAATTTTTGGGCCAGAATCATCTGGTAAAACAACACTTACCTTATCAGTCATAGCACAAGCTCAAAAAGAAGGTAAGACTTGTGCATTTATTGATGCTGAACATGCACTCGATCCAATTTATGCAGCTAAATTAGGCGTTCAAGTTGATGACTTATTAGTTTCTCAACCTGATACAGGAGAGCAAGCCCTTGAAATTTGCGACGCTTTGGTTCGTTCTGGTGCTGTTGATGTTATTATTGTTGACTCAGTCGCAGCATTAACTCCAAAAGCTGAAATTGAGGGTGAAATGGGCGATTCTCATATGGGATTACAAGCTCGCTTAATGTCACAAGCATTACGTAAACTAACTGCGAATATCAAAAATGCAAATTGTTTAGTTGTATTTATTAACCAAATTCGTATGAAAATTGGTGTTATGTTTGGTAGCCCAGAAACAACAACAGGCGGTAATGCACTAAAATTCTATGCTTCTGTTCGCCTTGATATTCGTCGCACAGGTTCTGTGAAAGAAGGCGAAGATATTATTGGTAGTGATACTCGAGTTAAAGTGGTTAAAAATAAAGTTGCAGCACCTTTTAGACAAGCAGAATTCCAGATTCTTTATGGTTGTGGTATTTCTAAAGAAGGCGAATTGATTGACTTAGGGGTTAAACATAAGTTAGTCGATAAAGCTGGTGCATGGTATAGCTACAACGGCGAAAAAGTTGGACAAGGTAAAGCTAACTCAATTAAGTTTTTGCAAGAACATCCTGAAATCGCAAAAGAGCTCGAAACAAAACTACGTGATTTATTACTAAATAGTCCAGCAGATTTTACAGCCCCTGAAGACGATATTTCATTAGAGAATGACAGCATTGAATAATGAAAAAAAACTCAATAAATCAATCCTAAATAAAGCTGTGCAATTACTTGCACAGCGCGATCACTCTTCGTATGAACTAAGCCAAAAAATGATATTCTTTTTTGCAAAGAAGCAACAAAATACAGAAGAAGAATATCATGACCAATTGACTAAACTAAAAATTGAAATACAAGATGTGATTGAACATTGTATTAATCAAAATTGGATAAATGACGCCCATTATATTGAAAATTATATTGTTATGCGTGCCAATAAAGGCTACGGAAAGTATAAAATTGCAATAGAACTTAAACAACGGGGTTTATCTGTTGACTTAAGCCGTCAGTTATTACAAGCCTCTAATATAAACTGGGGAAACCTTGCATATAAACAATTATTAAAAAAGTCAAAACAAATCAAACCCGAAAATAACAATAAAAAACAAAAAGTTACTCAGTTTTTAGTTGCTAGAGGTTATACACAAGATGATATTAAAGCTGCTTACGATTTATTGACTTAAATAATTATAATATCTAGAATACAAAACATATAATTTAAAGCCTATTACAAATAAAGCTCATTAATTCTTTTTTTATTTTATCCCTATTTACTTGTAATAAATATTAGTTAGCTCCACTCCAATTTAGGAAGATTTACTTTTCAACTTTAGTTGTAACGGGTATATTACTATGTTTAAAAATCTATCGTTTTATATGGAAGCATAAATGAAAAGTACTGCAGAAATTCGTCAAAATTTTCTTGACTTTTTCCGTGGCAAAGGACATGAAGTTGTCGCAAGTAGTTCCCTTGTTCCACACAATGATCCAACATTATTATTTACTAATGCTGGAATGAATCAATTTAAAGATGTATTCCTTGGTGTTGATAAGCGTTCTTACACTAGAGCAACAACATCGCAACGTTGCGTCCGTGCTGGTGGAAAACATAATGATTTAGATAATGTTGGTTATACTGCTCGACACCATACATTTTTTGAGATGTTAGGAAACTTTAGTTTTGGTGACTACTTTAAACATGATGCAATACATTTTGCATGGGAATTATTGACCAGCAAAGAGTGGTTTAACCTACCTAAAGAGAAGTTAACCGTTACCGTTTATGAGACAGATGACGAAGCATATGCAATATGGGAAAAAGAAATCGGCATCCCTAAAGAACGCATAATTCGTATTGGTGATAATAAAGGTGCTCCGTATGCCTCAGATAACTTTTGGCAGATGGGTGATACCGGTCCTTGTGGTCCTTGTACCGAAATTTTCTATGATCATGGTGATCACATTTGGGGAGGACCTCCTGGTAGCGCAGAAGAAGATGGTGACAGATTTATAGAAATTTGGAATATTGTCTTTATGCAATTTAATCGCCATCCCGATGGAACAATGGAACCATTACCTAAGCCATCTGTGGATACTGGTATGGGACTAGAACGTATTGCTGCAGTGCTACAACACGTCAACTCTAATTATGAAATAGATCTGTTTAAGAAATTAATTAATGATGCTGCTAACGTTATTCAGACTAAAGATTTAGAAAATAAATCGCTACGCGTTATTGCCGACCATATCCGCTCTTGTGCATTCCTAATTTCAGATGGAGTTTTACCTTCAAACGAAGGACGAGGCTATGTACTACGCCGCATTATTCGACGCGCAGTGCGTCATGGGCACATGCTAGGAGCAAAAGATATTTTCTTTTATAAATTAGTTAAACCATTAATTGATGTGATGGGAAGCGCAGCGGTTGAATTAGAAAATAATCGAAAACTAGTCGAAGATGCACTTAAAATTGAAGAAGAGCAATTTTTAAAGACTCTTGAACGAGGGTTATCTTTATTAGATCAGGAATTAGCCAAAATAACGGGGAAAGTTTTACCTGGAGATATCGCATTTAAACTTTATGATACTTATGGTTTTCCATTAGATCTAACGGCAGATGTGTGTCGTGAAAAAAACATTACTATCGATGAAGATGGCTTTAACCAATGCATGGAAGAGCAACGAAAGCGAGCTCGCGAATCAAGCTCATTTAATGTTGATTATAGTAATGTTATCAAGCTTGATGATAAAACTGAATTTTTAGGTTATCAAGCAACAGAATCATCAGGAAAAGTTATTGCTATATTTAAAAACGGCCAAAAAGTCGAAAATATTAACGCAGGTGATGAAGCTATTGTCGTTTTAGACAAAACACCATTTTATGGAGAGTCTGGTGGCCAAATTGGTGATAAAGGCTTACTAACTGCGGCTAATCTTGAATTTAGTGTTTTTGATAGCCAAAAATATGGTAAAAGTATTGGTCATTTTGGTCAAATTATAAAAGGCTCTTTAAAAGTTGGTGATAATGTCATTGCTGCTATTGATGTTGAGTTGCGTGAACGTATTCGACGTAATCACTCAGCTACGCATCTATTACAAGCGGCTTTACAACGTATTTTAGGCAGCCATGTCCACCAAAAAGGGTCTCTAGTTAATGATAGCTATTTACGTTTTGACTTTTCACATAATCAAGCCATTACGCCAGAACAAATTATTGAAATAGAGAACTTAGTAAATCAACAGATTCGTCGTAATTTACCAGTTGATATTGAGCTAATGCCAATTGATAAAGCTAAAGATAAAGGCGCTATGGCTTTATTTGGTGAAAAATATGAAGATATCGTTAGAGTTCTAACAATGGGCGATTTTTCAATTGAACTTTGTGGTGGTACTCACGTAAATAGAACTGGTGATATTGGGTTATTTAAAATAATATCAGAATCAAGCATAGCTTCTGGTGTACGCCGTATTGAGGCAACTTCAGGGCAAAATGCAATGGATCTGATCCATAATGAATCTAATTTATTAACTCAAATTGGACAACTAACTAAAAGTGACAAATCGGCAGTTTTAGTGCGCATTGAGCAATTGATCGAGCAAACTAAACAGCTTGAAAGAACAATTGAACAACTAAAAGCACAGAAAGCTAGCCAAGAAAGTGCACAATTACTTAATCAATGTGAAAAAATCAATGATAAACATTTACTAATTGCTAAACTTGATAATGTTGAAGCAAAATTATTACGGACTATGATTGATGATCTGAAAAATCAATTAAAGACAGGTGTAATAATTTTAGCCGCTGTCAATGATGATAAGATCAATTTAGCTGCAGGTGTAACCAATGACTTAGTCAATATAGTTAAGGCAGGAGATTTGGTTTCCCAATTAGCATTAAAAGTAGGCGGTAAAGGGGGTGGGCGACCTGATTTCGCTCAAGCAGGTGGAATGGATCTCTCGGCATTACCAGAAGCGTTATCTTCTGTGAAAAAGGAAATCAGTAATAAATTACAAGCAAATTAGCCAGATAGGCTCAAAATATTTGTTAATTGAATATTAGAGTTTTCTGTAAAATCCCGTCTTATTGATGGGGGCTGATAAAGCTATATATTAAAATTGTTTGGATATATACTTAACTGATATTAGGAGATCTAATGTTAATTTTAACTAGGAGAGTAGGTGAAACACTAATAATTGGTGATGATGTAGTTATTACCATCTTGGGCGTGAAGGGAAATCAAGTCAGAGTAGGTATTAATGCACCTAAAGAAGTTTCTATTCATAGGGAAGAAATATATAACAAAATTCATCAACCACAAGAAGCAAATGATGAAATACCTAAGTCCATAGGGTAATATTGGGCAGGAAATAAACAACTAGCACGCGTAAGCAAAAAAATGTTTGACTTATTTTTTGTAAAACGTAATATGTGCGCCACACATTATGATTTTGTTGTTAAAGCAAAATCATAATACATTGGTGAGATGGCCGAGAGGCTGAAGGCGCTCCCCTGCTAAGGGAGTATGCGGTCAAAAGCTGCATCGAGGGTTCGAATCCCTCTCTCACCGCCATTAAATAAATTAAAATATGCATCCGTAGCTCAGCTGGATAGAGTACCCGGCTACGAACCGGGCGGTCAGGGGTTCGAATCCCTTCGGATGCACCATT
>NZ_JBIDFF010000012.1:0-36878 GCF_046635645.1 Gilliamella sp. BG2 | reverse complement strand
AGCATCCGTAGCTCAGCTGGATAGAGTACCCGGCTACGAACCGGGCGGTCAGGGGTTCGAATCCCTTCGGATGCACCACTTTTTTAACGAACTTACACGCATCCGTAGCTCAGCTGGATAGAGCACTCGGCTTCGAACCGAGCGGTCAGGGGTTCGAATCCCTTCGGGTGCGCCATTAACCACTTTCGAACACTTTATCAGTTATAGCAATAATAAAAAAAATAAAAACTTATCTTATTATATCCAGATTCAAAAACAGCGAAGAACTACTCATCGCACCACTTTGTACGTTTATTTGTATATTTTGGAAATTTTGATACCGCATAGTTAAAACTAATGTAGAAAATTACGCTGCTTGTTTTAATGTTTTATATTCGGCTGTGTCATGTTATTTAATGCCTCATGTGGTCTTTCAGTGTTATAAATCATTAACCATTCTTCGGTTATTCTCCTTGCTTGTACTAATTTGTTAAAAAGATATAAATTGAGTACTTCAGTACGATTAAATCGTTCAATATAGCCATTTTGATAAGGACTACCGGGCTGGATATAATCAATGGCTATATTATGTGATTTAGCCCAGTTTATAAAGGTTTTTCCTGTAAATTCTGGTCCATTATCGACCCGTATTTTTAATGGATACCCTAGATATTCAGCCAGTTTATCTAAGTAACGGGTAATTCTTCCCGCTGGTAAGCTTACTGCAATATCAATCTCTAACGCCTCACGATTAAAGCCATCGATGACATTGAATGTCCTAAAGCGACGTTGATTACAGCTACTATCACTCATAAAAACCATTAACCAACATTCACCTTTTTTATTAGAAATATGATAACTTTTCTGGTGTTCGAAATGAAATACGCTTCTATGTTTTATTCTGAGGTTAAGCCTTAACTCACAATATACTCGATAAACACGTCTATTTATCCATTTATAATCAAGCTACCAATTTACAGAATCATTACAATCCGATACTGAAATATTAAAAATTTGATTAATATTTTCCATAATTCTTTATATTCAATTTGATTTTTTTGATAAAAATCGACGATATCATCTACTACATTTTTACCAAAACATAACTTATCTTTTTCTTATTCTTTAAATAAATTTTGATTGGTAGTATATTATGATCGGTTTTACAGATCGATTAAATAGCGCACGATAGCTAAAACCTATATAAATTGATGTTACTGATCGTTGAAATCTTTCAAATATTTTTAAAAAGTAATAAGTTATAGTAAATTTAAATAATGAAAGGAGTGTAAATAATGTGCAAAAATATAAAGCAAAAAATTCTAAGAATTAAAGAATTAAAATCAAAAACAGGGCTACTCACAAAAAAAGAAATATTTGAACTAAATAGCTTAATAAAAGAACTTAAAGAATTGTTAAGGGTGAAATTACAAGAACAACAAGATATTGACTTCATTATTGATATTTATTAGTTTTTTTAGGAAACCTACTTACATCAACATCAACCAAAAACTAAAATACAATAAAACGAATAAAAAGGGGAACTAAAAGCTCCCCCCTTTATTATAACTATCTTCTAAAAAGTAGAAAATTGTCTATAATAAAAGTAAAAGAGAATTTGAATATGAAAAAGGTGATAAGCACCAAATCGTACCGATATTAAAAAAGTTAAAGCACGTTTCTCAATTAAAGCGCTTTAACTCAAATAAGATATGGGATATTCAACTTTTTATAAATGGAGGAAAAATACGATGATCTAGAAATTTCGGATATCAGATGTTTAAAAGAGTTAGAAGCGAAAAATCTCAAGCCTAAACGGATGTTTGCAAAATTACAGCTTCAAGAAGAAATCAGAACAAAAACGTGGACAAAATAGCTACAGCCTATTCAATCTATTTCAATTACCATGAGCTGTATATTGTGAGGTTGATTCACTGTGCTTACTATTATCATCCTAAATAATCAAATAATCTGATGATTATATCGATATTAAGTAATTCGAAATTATATTATAACAACATCTTTATGCTTTTTATTTTCTTTTTATTCAAAGATAAACAGCCCTCTAGCCGATATTATGAAAAATATTTATTTGTATATGATTAATATATCAAAAAACAGCTTATCGTCTATCTATTTGAATAAATAATATTTTACTAGTTCCCTAAAGTTCTTCTGGTCGCCATTTCGGTTGAATCCCAATATAATTCTAGTATACTAAGCTAACAAATTTTAATATCGGTAAATTAATCTACTTTTTAATTTATATGTTCTGTTTTCTATAATAGAATAACGATAAAGTAGAAAGATATTCCCTAGTTAATAATGGACACTATTTATGTTGGACCCAAATTTACTCCGAAATGAATTGGATGTTGTTGCTAATAAATTAGCACGTCGAGGATTTAAATTAGATGTTGATACTATTCGTCACTTAGAAGAAAAACGCAAAGTATTACAAGTTGAAACCGAGAACTTACAAGCCGAACGTAATGCTCGTTCAAAAGCAATTGGTGAAGCAAAAGCACGAGGCGAAGATATTACAGCTGTCCGTGAAGAAGTCAATAAACTTGGTGAAAAACTCAATAGCGCTAAAGCAGAGCTTGATATCCTACTAAGCAAAATTAAAGATATCGCTTCCACTATCCCAAATATTCCTGATGACTCTGTTCCTGATGGAAAAGATGAAAATGATAATGTTGAAATTTCACGCTTTGGCACACCAAGAAAATTTGATTTCCCAATTCAAGATCATGTTGCATTAGGAGAACGCTTTGGTGATCTTGACTTTGCAGCAGGGGTAAAACTCACAGGTGCACGTTTTGTGGTTATGAAATCACAAATCGCACGCTTACATCGTGCTATTACTCAATTCATGTTAGATTTACACACAGAACAGCATGGTTATGCCGAAATTTATGTACCGTATTTAGTCAATCAAGCAACACTTTTTGGAACAGGACAATTGCCAAAGTTTGCAGGTGACTTATTTCATACTAAACCGCTTGATGAAGAAGCTGAAAGCAGTAATTATGCATTAATTCCAACTGCCGAAGTGCCTGTAACTAATCTTGTGCGCGATGAAATCCTTGATGAAAGTGTATTACCATTAAAAATGACAGCACACACTCCTTGCTTTCGCTCTGAAGCAGGATCTTACGGTAAAGATACTCGCGGCTTAATCCGTATGCATCAATTTGATAAAGTAGAATTGGTTCAAATTGTTAAGCCTGAAGAATCGATGAAGGCATTAGAAGAGTTAACTGCTCACGCAGAAAAAGTATTGCAATTACTTGAATTACCATATCGAAAAATTGTGTTATGTACTGGAGATATGGGCTTTGGCTCTTGTAAAACCTATGACCTTGAAGTATGGGTACCAGCTCAAAATACATACCGAGAAATTTCTTCTTGCTCAAATATGTGGGATTTCCAAGCTCGCCGAATGCAAGCTCGTTATCGTAATAAAGCTGATAATAAAACATATTTAGTACATACACTAAATGGTTCTGGTCTAGCTGTTGGACGTACACTTGTTGCTATTATGGAAAACTATCAACAAGCAGATGGTTCAATTAAAGTTCCATCCGTTTTAGTACCTTATATGAATGGTGTTGAGTTTATTAAATAACTTACATTATCTTAGAGAATAGCGCTATCTATTAGCGCTATTTTTTTATTAATAAAGGTGAAAAAAATGATAAAAGGTGTAGCGCTTTCAATACTGGCATCATGTCTATTTGGGTTACTGTATTACTACCCAGTTTTGTTACACTCCTTATCTGTTGTTGATATTTTTTGTTGGCGATTACTAACTTCATTTCCTGCAATAGTTATATTAATCATTGCTGGAAAACAGTGGTCAGTTATAACTGCACTTTTTAGACGAATAAAACAACAACCACTTTTTTTATTGGGGTTATTATTTTCTTCTGTTTTGCTCACAATACAGATGATGATTTTTATTTGGGCACCACTTAACGGACATGGGTTATCAGCATCGCTAGGTTATTTTTTATTGCCACTAGCAATGGTGATTTCTGGGCAAATTTTTTATAAAGAAAAGCTCAGCTTCTTGCAAAAAATAGCTGTTGCACTTGCAGTATTAGGCGTTGCCATTGAAATTTACATCACTGGTGCTTTCTCATGGGAAACCGCTGTTATTGCTTTGGGGTATCCAATCTACTTTATGACAAGGCGCAAATTGCGAATAGATGGCATTGTGGGCACGTTTTCTGACTTTTTCTTTATCTTCCTAGGGTGCCTTATATATTGTGCCTTAAATTATCGTTTAGACAAAATAATTAGTGATCTTTCTCATTTCCCGATTTACATACCAACCTTGGGGATCATCACGGCTATTGCTTTTGCAATCTATTTTGTTGCAAGTCGCTTACTGCCCATGGGATTATTTGGTTTATTAGGATATGTAGAGCCAGTACTACTAACAGTTATTTCTATACTGTTTTTGCATGAGAAAGTTTCATCAGAACATATTGTATCATATGGATTTATTTGGTTATCTGTCTGCATTCTAGCTTTTGAGGGTGGGATTTTTGTTATACGTGCAATAAAACGAAAAAGATTACAATAGATACAAAAGAGGCACAATTGAATGCGCCTCTTATCAAACAATCTATCAACTATTTACTAAATGTAACATAATGACCATAGCTTTCTAAAATACCTTGGATCCTATCAAGGGTTTCTCTTGGTGGAGCCTCAACGCCTTCCAACTTATATTTATCACCAATCGTATCCCATTTATAAGCACCTAGTTTATGATAAGCAAGTAATTCTACACGCTCAATATTATCCATCCCCTCAATAAATTTACCAAGCAGATGTGCTGAATTATCATCATCAGTCCACCCAGGAACAACAACATAACGTATCCAAGTTCGCTTATTAATTTTTTGCAAATATTTAGCAAACTCAAGAACTCGTTTATTTGGTACTCCAACTAATTTTTGATGAATTTCATCATTAACTTGCTTTAAATCAAGCATGACCAAATCTGTTACTTCTAAAAGTTCATCAACAACATGGTCGAGCTGCCTTGCATAACCATTAGTATCCAAACAAGTACTAATGCCTTCTTGATGACAAGCTCTAAACCATTGAGTAACAAACTCAGCTTGTAACGTAGCCTCACCGCCCGAAGCTGTCACACCACCACCATTAGGCATAATAAAACTTTTGTAAGAAACAATTTCTTTCATAAGCTCATCAACGGTGACCTCTCGGCCAGCTTTTAAATCCCATGTATCACGATTATGGCAATACAAGCAACGCATTAAGCAACCTTGAAAAAAAACAATAAAACGAATCCCTGGACCATCAACAGTACCAAAGGATTCAAAAGAGTGGATACGGCCTTTAATAGGCGAATTAGTTGTCATAATAATATTTTGTTGTTCCATAGATAATCTCGAATCATTGCTCATATGACTTTTTAATAATTTTAACTCCACTACCGTCAAACTTAAACCAATAGTATTAATCGTCACGAATTATATTTTGATTAATTATACTGGATAAATATCAACAATATTAAATTATTATCATCGTATTAATATTTAATTTAAAGATGGCAAAAATAATATTTGCACTGATAAAAAAATAGCGCCTTTAAAGACGCTATTTCGATTAAGTTAACAATTAACTAAATTACATTTTTTGTGTAAATGTACGGTTAATTACGTCATTTTGTTGTTCTTTAGTTAATGAGTTGAAACGCACCGCATATCCAGAAACACGAATAGTTAATTGTGGATATTTTTCAGGATGTTCCATCGCATCTAATAATGTATCACGATTTAATACATTAACATTTAGATGTTGACCACCTTCTACTGTAGCTTCGTGATGGAAATAACCATCCATTAAACCAGCTAAGTTGCGTTTACGCACATCATCATCTTTACCTAATGCATTTGGAACGATAGAGAAAGTATAAGAAATACCATCTTTAGCATAAGCAAATGGAAGTTTAGCAACAGATGTTAATGAAGCTACCGCACCTTTTTGGTCACGACCGTGCATTGGGTTAGCACCTGGTCCAAATGGCGCACCAGCACGACGTCCGTCTGGAGTATTACCTGTTTTCTTACCATAAACAACGTTTGATGTAATGGTTAATACAGATTGTGTAGGTGTTGCATTACGATAAGTTTTAAGTTTTTGAATTTTCTTCATAAAACGTTCAACTAAATCAACAGCGATATCATCAACTCGTGGATCGTTATTACCAAATTGTGGATATTCACCTTCAATTTCAAAGTCAGTAGCTAAACCATCTTCATCACGAATTGCTTTTACTTTTGCATACTTAATCGCAGAAAGAGAGTCAGCTGCAACTGAAAGACCAGCAATACCACATGCCATAGTACGAATAACATCACGATCATGAAGCGCCATTAATGATGCTTCATAGCTGTATTTATCGTGCATATAGTGAATAGCATTTAATGCAGTTACGTATTGTTTTGCTAACCAATCCATAAAGTGGTCTAAACGAGCAAACACTGTATCAAAATCTAAATATTCATCAGTGATTGGAGCCTCTTTAGGACCAACTTGCATTTTTAATTTTTCATCCACACCGCCGTTGATTGCGTATAGTAGAGTTTTAGCAAGGTTTGCACGCGCACCAAAGAATTGCATTTGTTTACCAACAATCATTGGGCTTACACAACATGCAATAGCATAGTCATCATTGTTAAAGTCAGGACGCATTAAATCATCATTTTCATATTGTAATGATGATGTATCGATAGATACTTTTGATGCGAACTCTTTAAATCCACTTGGTAATTTTTCAGACCAAAGGATTGTCATATTAGGTTCTGGAGATGGACCCATTGTATATAAAGTATTTAAGAAACGGAAAGAAGTCTTAGTAACTAATGTACGACCGTCAACACCCATACCAGCGATAGATTCAGTTGCCCAAATTGGGTCACCAGAGAATAATTCATCATATTCTGGCGTACGTAAGAAACGAACCATACGTAACTTCATAACAAAATGGTCAACAATTTCTTGAGCATCTTTTTCTGTAATTAAACCAGCTTCAAGATCGCGTTGGAAGTAAATATCAAAGAAAGTCGAAGTACGACCTAATGACATTGCAGCACCATTTTGTGATTTAACCGCAGCTAAATAACCAAAATATGTCCATTGAACTGCTTCTTGTGCAGTTTTTGCTGGGGCAGAAATATCGAAGCCGTATTTAGCTGCCATTTCTTTAATTTGGCCAAGTGCACGATGCTGTTCAGCAATTTCTTCACGACGTTGCATAATCATTGGAAGATCAACACCGTTTTCGAAATCAGCTTGTAGTGAATTGAATTGTGCAAATTTATCTTGCATTAAGTAGTCGATACCGTAGAGCGCAACACGACGGTAGTCACCAATAATACGACCACGGCCATAAGCATCAGGAAGACCTGTAATAACACCTGATTTACGACAACGAAGAATATCTGGAGTATAAATATCGAAAACACCTTGGTTATGAGTTTTACGATATTCAGTAAAGATTTTTTTGACTAAAGGATCAAGCGTTCTGTTATAAGCTTTGCAAGAATTCTCGATCATTTTGATACCACCAAACGGAATAATTGCACGTTTTAATGGTTTTTCAGTTTGTAAGCCAACAATTTTTTCTAAATCTTTTTCAATATAACCTGCATCATGAGCAGTAATTGTCGAAATAACACTTGTATCAAAATCCACAGGGGCATGGGTAGCATTTTCAATTTTAATGCCTTCCATTACTTTATCCCATAACTTAGTTGTGGCTTCAGTTGCGCCAGCTAAGAAAGACTCATCGCCCTCATATGGCGTGTAGTTTTTTTGAATAAAATCGCGGACATTAACATTATTTTGCCAATCACCATCTTTAAATCCTTTCCAAGCTGCTGCTTGTACTTCGTTTAAATTACTCATAATTTTCACCTCAGGTTTACAAAAATAACTATTTACCCTATTAAATATGAGGGTAAATATTATAAAATCAATGTGGCTTACGTAAATATAAAGCCCAATAAGGTAGTGCTACAGCTAAACCACCTAAAATATTCCCAATTGTAACTGGAATTAAATTTTTAAATACAAAATGCGATACAGTTAACTCTTTAAATGCATCTGCCGACACACCAGCTGCTTGCCAAAACTCAGGGGACGCAAAGTTCTTAATCACAATACCCATAGGAATCATAAACATATTTGCAATACTATGCTCAAAACCGCTGGCAACAAACATTGCAACAGGTAAAACCATAATTAGCATTTTATCAAGTAAGCTACGACCAGCGTAACTCAACCAGGCGGCCAAACAGACCATTAGATTAGCTAAAAAGCCAAGACATACTGCCTCAATAAAGGTGTGATGTAATTTATGATCAGCGGTTTGTAAAATATTTAGTCCCCACAAACCATTGGCTACCATATACTGACCTGAAAACCAAATAACTGTAACAAACAGTATAGCACCAATAAAGTTACCAACATAGACCAAAATCCAATTACGAATCATTTTAGTCCAGCCAATTTTATGGGTCATTTTAGGTAAAATGGTCAATACTGTTGAAGTAAATAAGTCAGAACCACAACAAACAACAAGCATAAGTCCTAAAGAGAAACAAATACCGCCGACTAATTTTGCCAAACCAAAAGCAACGGTTGCTGTTCCGGTTGTTACGGTAATATAAAATACAAAAGCGATAGAGATATAAACACCAGCAAGCATTGCGGATAAAATCGTACTACATGGGTGTTTGTTTACTTTGTAATTGCCAAGATCTTCAGCAATTTGGGTCATTTGTGCGGGAGAATATGAATCCACAAGTTTATTGGTACTCAAACTAACATCCTCAAAAAAACTAGGGTTTTATGAGACGCATAGTATACTCAAAATTTGAAGCAGATCACGTTTTTTTTATTAAAAAACTTTAAAACCACAAAAATCCCTCATTATTAAAGAGGTTACTTATAGTAAAAATAGTGAATTAAAATTTTTAGGAAGATTTATACCTAGTGGGGAGCTAATCTTATTTAGAATCAACCTATCGGACGTGATTAAAATTAGCCATATTAACTTTGCCGTGCTATAAGCGTATTTTTTGTTCTAAAATCGTTCAGGTAGACTATTGATTTTATTTATTTTTTTATTTTAAATGAAATCAAACACTTATAGAATAGTTTTTTTATTACACTGGATTCTGCTTTTTAAGAAAAGCGCTTTTGTTATTTAATAATAGCTATTTAATAATAACTTGTTAATAACAGCTAGTTAATAACAAAAGCGCAAGATTTTAATTTGTATCGATCAGAGCACTATTTTGGCTTTCAGTCATTAAAGCGCAAAGCTCGCAGGCTTTTCCTGCTCAATACCTAACGCCTCAGAGGCTTGGTTCTTTGTTATATTATCCTTTATTTGCACCATAAACTATTCCTGAGCCTAAGGATTAAGAAATAAACACTAAAATCTAAGGTGTGGTGCAAACAGCATAATACCCGAAGGTAGCACCCATGTGATTGCTATTGATGTAGCCAGTGTCCGAGTAGACATAGAACTGACGGTTAGGTATGGCGTTGATCGTCCAATAACCATAGTGGGAGTGAGTACTGTAAGCGAAATCCGCATTAGCGTAATGGGACATGTAGCCCCACTCCGTGAAAAATCCAGCTCCAATTCGACGCTGGTAATAATTTTCAGATGACGACGGCGTGGCACTAGAAATAGGAAAACTAGCTGTTCTGACTGCATTGGTTAAATCTCTTACCTGCGTAAGACGATACCCCAAACGACTACACCATGTTGTTTGAGCTGGGGCTGTATCATATTTACCTCCTCGGTTAACAAACCACTGCTTTAACTTAAATCCATATTTTACTACCTCATCACCAGTATTAATATCTCTACCCACTAACTCAAACGTCTGTGGTAACTGTGGCTTAGCAATTGGGTTAGGATGAGGATTGTACCATTGATTTCTTGCCTCTGGACCTGTTAGCTTAACACGAGCGACAACTTGTCCCTTATCTTCATCAGGGATCCACTTATCATTAGCTACAACATTTGTCACTGTCGCAGTGATGCCCCCCAAAGTAATGGGTTCCCATGTCAATTCCTTTATATCTACTCCACTTATGAGTAAATCAAAATATAAATTATGCCCACCCGTGGTCGGAAAATTAAGACTGTATGATTCAGGATGAATTGATTCAAAATCAATTGATTGTACTAAAAAGCCCTTATCGGGATTCCATATGTCAGCTGGACCCGCTCTTTCTTCATCACCCAAAAGTAGATTTGGCCTTACATAATTGATAACTGGCGACGGTAGCATTATTGCATCACTACGATTACCTGTTCGAGATTTTTTGCCATTCGCCTGTAAATTCCATGAAGATAACAATAATAACAGCCCCAACACCAATAAGCTTTTTTGAGACAATTTTGATAATACGTTGAGAGATAATTTGGAAGGTATAAATAAGTTTTGTGTAAAAGCTCTTCGAATAAGATTATTTAATAAATTTAAGACATAGGTTTGCCAGTGCTGGTGTCTGGTGTCTAAAATGATAATGCATTATGGTTTACCTGTCAAGTAATTATTTGTTTTATTTGAATTTTTATTATTTTCCGATTATTTAAAAAGCTTGCTTTCCTATAGCGGTTAAAGTATAACCATTTAAAAAATTGTTGGCTAGTTTTTTGGCGGATTTTTTTGTAAAGAAATGTAAAGATGAAAATCATTCACTTTATAGATAAGTAAATTTTTAATTAAAATAATTCTTTAAAAACTGTTAGAGTGTTTTACCCACAATCGCTTAGACTTTTGTTTATTACCTTTTGTTAGTTAGCTATTGTTTGTTAGCTTCTGAATCGCTAGATGTTGACTGATTATGTTGTGTTATCTTTAAACAACCATTAAATCCATTTTGCTTTATCATTCGTTTATGAGCTGGTAAATGATATATTTCCTCATCATTACTTATGAATGATGAGGAAATATTTATTTTTTTATAACTTATTTATTATCTAAGATTCTATTGACTTTTATTAGATAATTACGTGACTCTTGCGAAACGTGAGAAGTGACAAGTTTTCGATAAACCTGTTGTGGTGTCATTGAGTTTATGATGTTGATAGCTTCATTGCGATCGTTAGAAAACGTACGCAACACACTTCCTACTCCTCCATTATAAGATGTGATCACGGCGTATCTTAACGAAATTGGGTTATTAATGCCTGCTAAGTATTTCGTTTTTAATAAAGATAAATAAGCTGTACCTATATCAACATTATTACGCGGATCGAGTAAGAATTTTCGACTTGGTTCACCCGATTTGCCTTGTAATTTGAAAATATCACGCCCAGCGGTGTGTTGTTGTACTTGCATTAGTCCAAGCGCATCAGTACGGCTGACAGCATATGGGTTAAATGCAGATTCAACTTCCATAATGGCTAAGATCAAGCGTTCATCAATAAAATAACGATTAGAAGCTTCAGCTACTATTGGTAAGAATTTTCTGGCACGTTGATTTATGTGGTTAGGAACAAGTTTAATTTCAACATAAGTAATTTTATAAGAACCAGACCAGCGAGTTTTTATATTATTGCTAAGCAGATAATCAGCAAAACTATTGGCTCTGCCACTCCAACGAATCGGTTGATGCTCTTGATCTAATACCTGATTGTATAGAAATGGTTCTTGAGATAAGTCTTGACTGATTTTGTCATGTCGTATAATGTCAACTGGCTCTGACATAAGTAATGTCGAAACTATCGCTTCTTTTAGGTTTTCTATTGGTGATTCAGCCATCGTTTCAATAGTAATCACACCAGAAACAAAGTTAATATGGACACGCGTTTTTAAATTATCTTCATATTGAACATAATCTTTAGGCCCTGCAATAAGGACTTCTTTCGGACCCCAAATTTCTTCAATGTTATTAGCATATTGACTAATTAAGATATTAAAAGCATTAGTATCTTTAACATAATTGTTTTCATTTTTTTTTGAATTCGTACTAGGACAACCTGTTAGAAGAGTTACAGAAATAATTAACACGATGATTTTTTTATTTTTTTTCATTTTACATCTCAATTTTGCGGTTTATATCCATCAATAACAACTTCTTCGCCTTCAAATAGAAATTTGATCATTTCAGCTTCAATTTTTTTTCGGTGTTCTAGATTCATCATATTGAGTTTATGTTCGTTAATGAGCATTGTTTGTTTTTTGAGCCATTCTTGCCATGCCTGTTTGGATATTTCGTTAAAAATACGTTTTCCAATCTCCCCTGGATAAAGTTGAAAATCTAATCCCTCTGCTTCTTTTTTTAAATAATGGCAATAAACGACACGGCTCATTTTTATCTCTTTTAAGTACACTTAACGAATAGTGGCTAATTATACCTGAAAATAATTATAGATAAGAAGAAAATTATTATATTAATTTTAAATTGAATTCACCTTTAATTAGTGAATATTAATTTAAAATATTTGAATAATTATTTACTTTACACCGCAATTAGTTTGATTAAAATGATAGGAACTAGTTAATAAAATAAATAAGGATTAAACAATGCAGCCAAAAATCACACGTGAACTTTTTGATAAAGTTATTTTACCTATTTATGCACCAGCAAAATTTATCCCCGTAAAGGGTAAAGGGAGTCGTGTTTGGGATCAAAATGGTGAAGAATATATTGATTTTGCAGGTGGCATCGCTGTAAATGCGCTTGGGCATTGTCATCCAAGATTAGTTAAAGCATTACATGAACAAAGTGAAAAGTTATGGCATGTAAGTAATGTTTTTACTAATGAGCCGGCTTTAAATCTTGCTCAAAAACTTATCGATAATACGTTTGCTGAACGTGTTTTTTTTGCAAATTCTGGTGCCGAAGCTAATGAAGCTGCGTTTAAATTAGCTCGTCATTACGCAATACATAAATACAATCCTTATAAGACTAAAATTATTGCTTTTTATCAATCTTTTCATGGGCGTACATTTTTTACCGTCTCTGTTGGTGGTCAGGCTAAGTATTCGGATGGTTTTGGTCCAAAACCAGCTGATATTATTCATGTTCCTTTTAATGATCTTGATGCAGTTAAAGCCGTAATGGATGATCATACTTGTGCGGTTGTACTAGAGCCTGTTCAAGGTGAAGGTGGATTAACTTCAGCCACACCCGAATTTTTACAAGGTTTGCGTGAGCTATGTGATGAATATAAAGCGTTACTGGTGTTCGATGAAGTGCAATGTGGAATAGGTCGAACAGGCAGTTTATTTACTTATCAACAATATGATGTAAAGCCAGATATTTTAACCTCAGCTAAAGCACTGGGCGGTGGATTTCCTATTAGTGCTATGTTAACAACAGACGAAATTGCTTCAGTTATGCATCCCGGTGTACATGGTACAACTTATGGTGGTAACCCTTTAGCTTGTGCTGTGGGTTGCGAGGCTTTTGATATTATTAATTCTCCTGAAATACTTGAAAGTGTGCAAAAACGACGTGCTGTATTTATTGAGCAATTAGAAAAAATTAATGATAAATTTAAATTATTCCGAGAGTATCGTGGAAAGGGGTTATTGTTAGGCGTAGAATTACAACCCAAATTTCACAATAAAGCTCGTGATTTTTTGAACGTAGCAACTGAATTTAAAGTAATGATTTTAAATGCTGGATCTAATGTTTTGCGCTTTACCCCATCACTAATTATTTCTGAAGATGAAATTAAAGAAGGTATGACTCGATTTGCGAAAGCTGTGGAAAAAGTTGTCAATTCTTAAGTTTTTCTATACAGTAACGGCATTTTAGTCAATTGAATGCCGTTGCATTTAAAGGATACTTATTTATGACCAATATTCACCCATTAAATTATGCTAAAACTCATTTTATTTTGAGTGCACCTGATATTTCTCATCTACCTGTTGATAGTGGTGTTGAAATTGCTTTTGCTGGTCGTTCTAACGCTGGTAAATCAAGCGCACTTAATACATTAACCAATCAAAAAGGGCTTGCTAGAACGAGTAAAACGCCAGGTCGAACCCAACTTATTAATCTTTTCGAAGTTGAAGAAAATTGCCGTTTAGTAGATTTACCCGGTTATGGCTATGCTCAAGTGCCAGAGGCGATAAAGCGTAAATGGCAAAAAGCATTAGGCGAATATCTGCAAAAGCGTGAAAGTTTAAAAGGTTTGGTTGTATTGATGGATATTAGACATCCGTTAAAAGATTTAGATCAACAGATGATTGAGTGGGCGGTTTCTGTTGATATCCCTATTATGTTACTGCTTACTAAAGCTGATAAATTAGCTTCTGGCGCTCAAAAAAAACAAGTTAATATGGTGAAAGAAGCCATTTTACCTTTTCAAGGAGATATTACTGTTGCTCCTTTTTCATCACCTAAGCGTATTGGACTTGAAGCTCTAAAACAAAAATTAGATGAATGGTTTAGTTTGCAATAAAGGATCATTCAATGAATAGTTCAACATTTTCGTTTCAATCTTTATCACCAGATTTAATTATTGATAGCCTATCTTCAATAGGATTGAGTATAGATTCTGGTTTGACTGTGTTAAATAGTTATGAAAATCGTGTTTATCAATTTCAAGATGAAGATCATAAACGTTATGTGGTTAAGTTTTATCGACCAAATCGTTGGGATCGTCAGCAAATTCTTGAAGAACATCAGTTTACTAAGCAATTAGCTGATGCTGAGGTTCCCGTTATTACGCCATTAACATTTAATAATACGACACTACACGAATATCAAGGTTATCTGTTTACGTTGTTTGCTAGTGTTGGAGGACGACAATATGAGATGGATAATATCGAGCAAATGGAATCTGTGGGTATGTTGCTTGGTCGTATCCATCAAATTGGTGCTAAGCAGACATTTTTACATCGTCCAACTATTGGATTAGAAGAGTATCTTTATCGGCCACAAGATATCTTGCTATCTAGCGCTTATATTTCTAAGAAAGTTCAAACTGACCTTAAAGATATTTTAGCCCAGTTAATAAAAACTGTTGAACAGCATTGGCATAACGATTGGCAGCCTATTCGATTACATGCCGATTGCCATGCGGGTAATATCTTATGGCGCGATAATACAATGTTTGTTGATTTTGATGATTCTCGTAATGGCCCTGCAATTCAAGATCTGTGGATGTTACTGCATGGTGATCGTCAACAGCAACGTTTACAGTTGGATTTATTGATTGAAATGTATCAGGAGTATTGTAAGTTTGATCATCATCAATTGAAGCTTATCGAACCTTTAAGAGCGATGAGAATGGTTCATCATTTAGCATGGATTTTAGAGCGTTGGCAAGATCCTGCTTTTCCTATCGCCTTTCCATGGATTACTGATGAGGATTTTTGGCGGCAACAATTAGCTGAGTTTAATAAGCAAATTGATGCAATTAAAGCTCCTACAATACAGTTAATGCCAATGATGTGAATATAAAGCGTATTAATTGAGTAGTTTTAATAATTCGTTTAAATTAGGCTGGTTTGTGACTAACTTCTCTTTTTTTTGTTTAGAAAGCTGTTTTATTCGGTACTCAAGCCTAAGCGCCATCGATCTGTCACCAATATAGATCCGGTACACAATAGTTAAATCTTTTTGCCCTTTTAGATGCTTTGCACCTTTGTTGGTTTGATGTTGGTGAAGCCTTCTTTCCACATTTGTTGTAATACCAGTATAGAGTGATTTTTTTGCTGTTCTAATAATATATAAAAACCATTCGGATGCGCTATTAGACATAACTAACCAATAATATAAATTCAATTATTTAACCATAATATCATTTTAATGGCATAGCAAATATTCATCACTTTTTAATTAATACTATTCATACTACTAGTTAAACGTTACTGTTTCATTTACTTTAACGCAGATAATGTTTAAGATAAGTCAATTTTTTTGATGTATTCTGGGATAATAAAATTTGAATAACTTTGCAAAAATTATTGAAGTTCAACGTGGCGATATGAAGTTCGCCTATGTGCAAAATGACGAAATCAATTATTTAGAACTTTTTGACCAATTTTTGGCAGAAGAAGGACATCATGAATTACTCGATCCTAGCGATAAATTAGAGCGATATACTTATTTAATCGATCATGATGAATCAAAATTTATTTTTAAAATTGATGGCGGTGTTGAGCACCGTTTAGAGCGTCGTTTAATCGCCAAAATTACAGGCGACTTTTATTTCAATTTAATTCGTAAACTCGCCAAAATATCACTTGATAATGCCGATATTGCTTATGAACTGTATTTGGTTGCTTTCGATCAAAAAACTAAACGCCATTATATGATTTTTAACTTTATCGAAGGGCGCTCTTTAAAGTGGGAAGAAATGAAAGAGTATGGCGAGCAAGTTAAAAACTGTATTGAAAAACTGCACAGTTATAATTTAGTATCTAATGATATTCATGGCGGAAATTTTATCTTAACGCCTGAAGGAAAAATCAAGGCCATCGATTTAACGAACTCAGGATTTATTTGGCTAACTAAAGCCAATGACGCAATCGAGTTGAAAGAACGCTTTGATATCAAAATTAAGGTTCCTTTTTTTGCAATGGCAATTAAAAAGTTTACTCATGGGTTTAAACGATTGTCTCGGAAGATCCGAGGGAAAAAAGATTAATTATTCTACCATTGTGAGAGTTTGTTGATCCTGTAAAGGTTCGAGTGATTATTATTCAGTATAATCGTAATTTTTTAATTAGTGATATCGTGAATTAGTTTCGTTATCACGTATATCACTAAAAAATATCTCGATTAGTTAGAGGAAATTGACGAGCTTAAAAGCCATTTAACTTGTATCTGACATAAAATACATTTATTATAACTAGAGTAAAAACCTTTTTATTATCACAGAATTTAATATTCTGAAAAAGTATGTATTTTTTATTAATAATCTATAATAGAAATAAAAAATGTTTAAGTGGGTAGCTACCTTTTAGGCCATGCCTACTTTAGTATGCCCACCACCATTGGTATGGTAATTTTGACTTTTTTCTTTATGTCTATGATCCATTTCGGCGCACTCGATTTATAACGATGAATAAGGAAACATCATGAAAACACTAGATCCCAGCATTTACCCTTGGATTGACGCAGCAAAACAGGCGGTTAAACGAGAAAAAATCAAGTTTTGCCACTACTTCAGCTCAATTAAAGAAACAGGCGACCAAGCCGCTTATGATGCCGCTTATCCTCTCTATATAAAGGCTCTACAAGATTTATATGAAGTTGGAATTATCCCCCCAAGTACAGCAGATATAGACGAACTCAAAGCCATTGCGGTTGGTAATTTTCACCCGAAATTTAATGAAGTATTTCCTGATGTAGTATTTTCAGAAGATGATTGACTATTTATTTTATGGCTAATAAATTTATTCTTCCCAAAGATAAGCATGACAGAATTTTCGAGAATGCAATCAAAAATGAATATCTGAGATTTGTTAAACCTTCAAATAACCCTGAAGTAATTTTACTCGGCGGACAGGTCGGCTCAGGCAAATCAACAGTAAGAAATGAATACGCCAAAAACAATTTCTTGGTTATTGATACCGATGCTTATAAATAAACTAATTTTACATGGTTATTTCATCTAGTGATAAACTAAAGCTTGGAACAAAAACGTCTAAGAAGTAATTCATTTCAGGACTGTTACGTTCAGATAAAGTCTTTTTTAAACGTTGTTCTGCTAATTTAAACTCATTATTGCCCGCACTGAGCTCTTCAATCGTTTTAAGGTAAGCGCATAATGCATCAGCTTGTTTTACAATACTTTTCTCGATTTCGTCATAAAAATCATCATCAATTAATGTTCTAAAATCATCTTGTAACTCTTTAGGAAGCATATTGATAAGTTTATGCTGTGCTATTTTTTCAATCTTTTTATATTCAACCGTTATTTGTGGATTGTAATACTTTGTTGGTGTTGGTAGATCGCCAGTTATCACTTCCGAAACGTCGTGGTACATTGCCAGCAATGCAATTCTTTCTGGATTAACATTTCCATTAAATTTCTTGTTTTTAATTATTGCTAAGGCATGTGCAACGAAAGCAACCTGTAAACTATGCTCTGATACATTTTCAGTTCTTACATTACGCATTAAAGGCCAACGATTAATAAGTTTTAATCGTGATAAATGAGCAAAAAAATGACTGTTATTCATACATTATCTCTTTAATATAAAATAAAAAACGCTCCTATTAAAAACAGGAGCGCCATAATATAAAACAATATTACTTATATTTTATGCAAAAATAAGCTGTTGAGTACCCAATGCAAGTGGCACTATTTGCTCTTCTGTAAATGTGATATATTCCCATGCATTTTGTTTTGCTAGCAATGCTTGCAATAATTGATTATTCAATGCATGACCTGATTTATAACAAACAACTTCACCAATCATATTGTGACCGCTCATATATAAATCACCGATAGTATCAAGCATTTTGTGACGCACAAACTCATCTTCAAAACGTAAACCATCTTCATTAAGCACTTTATAATCATCAACAACAATTGCACAATCTAAACTACCACCAAGACATAAGCCTTTAGATTGTAATGCTTCAATATCACGCATAAAGCCAAATGTTCTAGCACGACTGATTTGACGAATAAATGATTCAGACGAAAAATCTAGTTGATAACGTTGTGAACTATTGTCGATAGCTGGATGTTGAAAATCAATAGTGAAATCTAGCTTAAAACCACTATAAGGTCTTACTTCAGCCCATTTATCACCATTTTCAACTCGAACTGTTTCTTTTACACACAAAAACTTTTTAAGTGCATTTTGTTCAGCAATACCAGCATCAAGCAATAAATAAACAAACGGACTTGCACTACCATCCATAATTGGTATTTCAGGGGCATTAACTTCAATAATAATATTATCAATACCAAGCCCTGCTAATGCAGCATTAATATGTTCAACTGTAGAAATACGAACATTGTCTTCATTTATTAAACAAGTACAAAGCATTGTATCACGCACAGACTTCGCATCCACAGGAAAATCTACATATGGATTTAAATCAGTACGACGGTAAATTATACCTGTATTTTCAGGCGCAGGACGTAATGTCAAAGTAACTTTTTTGCCAGTATGTAAACCAACACCAGTTGCTTGAATAGTCTTTTTTAATGTTCTTTGTTTCACTTTGCACCTACTTTTTTATTTGCTCTTACCGATTTTGACAATAAAAAATCAAATAAGTTCAACTTTACTTTAATTCGCTTGCTTCCGTATGAAAGCTGGAATATCTAAAATCTTATGTTCTTCAAGAGGAGAAGCTATTGGTTCATTAACAACCTTAGCTAATTTATCTTCTTGTTGTCCCAAAGGATTGCTTCGACTAAATAGATCATTGTGTGATGCTGATTTAGGTATTTTAACTTCTGGACGTTTATCCATACCAATACCCGTTGCAACCACTGTTACTCGAATTTCATCAGATATATCTGGATCAAAAGTTGAACCAACAACAACCGTAGCATTATCAGAAGCAAATGCTTTAACTGTGTTACCGACTGTTTCAAATTCTTCTAAACCGATATCAAATCCAGATGTTACGTTAACTAATACGCCTCGAGCGCCAGATAAATCAATATCTTCAAGTAATGGGCTAGAAATTGCCATTTCTGCGGCTTCTTCAGCTCGATTATCACCACTAGCTCGACCAGATCCCATCATAGCATATCCCATTTCAGACATCACTGTTCTAACATCAGCAAAATCGACATTGATAAGACCAGGTTTAGTAATCAGCTCAGCGATCCCTTGTACTGCACCTTTTAAAACACCATTAGCTGCAGCAAAAGCATCAAGTAATTTAACACCACGACCTAATACTTTTAATAATTTATCATTCGGAATAGTAATTAGTGAATCAACATGTTTTGCCAACTCAGAAATACCTTGCTCAGCAAAAGCCATACGCTTTTTACCTTCAAAACCAAAAGGTTTAGTAACAACTGCAACAGTTAGAATTCCTAATTCTTTTGCTATTTCTGCAACAACAGGAGCTGCACCCGTTCCAGTGCCACCACCCATTCCTGCTGCGATAAAAACCATGTCGGCTCCTTCGATAGCACTACGAATGACATCTCGATCTTCCTCAGCTGAATTTCTACCGACTTCTGGATTAGCACCTGCACCAAGCCCTTTAGTAACATTAGTCCCGATTTGGATAGTTTGACCTACCTTAATTCTTTTTAAGGCTTGCGCATCTGTATTTGCTGCAAAAAATTCAACGCCTTCAATATGTTCAGCAATCATATGCTCGACAGCATTACCGCCGCCACCACCTACACCAATAACTTTAATGACTGCTGCTGGTTCATCATCTGCAACCATAGGTTCAAACATAACTTATCTCCAAATTTACGATCTGCGAACATTGTACAGATAATCATCTACAATGTCCACGAAGTTCTTGAAATATATTAGCTAAAATTCTTTTTTAAACCATCCGGTTAATCGTTTAGCTATCCCTTTTAATGATGATTTATTATTATCTTTTCCATCATCATTTAATAAACTTTGTTTTCCATAATGCAATAACCCTATAGCTGTTGAACAATAAGGTTTTTGAACATAGTCGGTTAATCCAGATATATTTAATGGCTGACCAATACGCACTTGATTTTGAAAAACTTTTTCAGCGCACTCTACCATTCCTTTTATTTGCGCTGCACCACCAGTTAAAACAATACCTGCTGCTAATTGATATTTGATATTCTGTTTTTTAAGTTCTTCTTGTAATACAAGTAACTCTTTTTGTACCAACGAAAGAAGTTCTGAATAGCGTGGTTCAATTACATCAGCAAGAGTTTGTCGTTGCAATGAACGAGAGGGTCTTCCACCAACACTTGGAACATCAATAACTTCATCTTTGCCAATTAATGAACCTACAGCGCATCCATAACGAATCTTAATATTTTCAGCATCCATTGGCGGAGCGCCAAATGCATATGCGATATCGCTAGTAACAACATTCCCAGCATAAGGGATTACAACTGAATGACGTAACGCACCTCCCGTATAGACCGTTACATCCATTGTACCGCCACCCATATCAATTACGCAAACACCAAGTTCTTTTTCATCATCCGTTAAAACTGCATAGCTAGAGGCCAATCCAGAAAAAATAAGTTGATCCACTTTCAAACCACAACGTTCTACTGCTTTCACAATATTTCTAGCCATATCATTATGACAAGTAATTAAGTGAACTTTGGCTTTCATTCTTACTCCAGATAAGCCAATAGGATTTTTAATACCTTCTTGCAAATCGATAGAATATTCTTGTGCAATGACATGCAAAATACGGTGCTCATCTAAAATTCTGACTGATTTTGCTGTATGAACAACATTGTCAACATCTTCTGCGGTTACTTCTTCATCCTCTATTGGCACCATGCCTATCTCATTTTGACAACGAATATGTTTACCTGAAAGGCTTAAATATACTGAAGATATTTGACAATCAGCCATTAATTCAGCTTGGTCAACCGCTCTTTGGATTGATTTTACGACAGACTCAAGATCGTTCACACCACCTTTATCAACCCCTTTTGATGGACAATGACCTACACCGATGATGTTGACAACACCATCGGGAAGAACTTCACCAACAAGAGCAAGTACTTTGGATGTACCAACCTCTAATCCAACAACCAATTTTTTTTCTGTTGCTTTCATACTTCAGCCTTAATTTATTCCTTACTGCACCATTTTTTCTCTTTGCACTGAAATGCCATTCTCATAACGTAAATCAGCGACCATTATTTTTTCATTTTCTGGCATTCTTGACTGAATTTCCGGAAATAACTTGATAAATTGTTGATATCTTTGTTCAATATTTTCACTACCTAATAGTAATTTTATTTCCTGATTTTCTTGGCAAAAACCTGATACACACTGTTTTACCGTCAATTGCCACGCGTTACGTTCATCAGTTATTGCTGTTTTAATATGTAGTGCCAACTGATTATTAGCTAATTTTTTAGAAAGATTCTCTAATTTATAATAAGTTTCTAACGCCGATTTTGCTTTACCCTCTGGACCATATAATTTTGGTAATTTTAAGTTGCTTATACGGTCAAGTGGTACGCTAAATACATTGCCACTTTTATCAAGTAAAAATAAGTCATTCCAATAAAGCACGGGTTTATATTCTTCGACATAGACAATTAACCTATCTGGCCACTGTTTACGTACACTGGTTTGCTTCACCCACGGAAATCGCATTACTTCTTGTTGAATATCATTAACATCTTGTCCTATATAGGTATTAGGCAACCCAAGTCCTAAAATAGCTTCCCGAAGATCATCCTCAGTTGTATAGGTATGTTCTCCACTCAATGTTAATTGAGACAATACCATTTGTTCGGGATCATCCATCCAATTTTTAAAACTTTGAACGACCCAAATACTAATACAAATAATCGCAATAAAGAACAAAAATCCTATTAATTGCTCTGTATTACGAAAAATAAGCAGCTTTCTTCTGTTTTTCTCGTCCCTTCTATGCGCTGCTTGCCGAAGTTGTTTCATAAAATAAGGCCAATTATAAAGTTGCCAAATTCAAAATTCTAGCAACAAGCTCATTAAATGACCAGCCATGTTCTTTTGCCGCCATTGGTACTAAACTATGGTCTGTCATACCTGGAGCAGTATTAATTTCAAGTAAAAATGGTTTTTGATTAGCATTAAACATAATGTCGACTCTTCCCCATCCTCGACATCCTACTGCTTTATAAGCATCTAACGCTAATTTACGAATTTCCTGTTCTTGTTCATCAGGTAAACCGCTTGGACAAAAATACTGAGTGGTATCAGATAAGTATTTCGCATCATAATCATAAAATTTAGTTGCAGGCTTAATATGAATTGAAGGTAAGACCTCGTCACCAACAATTGCTACCGTAAATTCTGGACCTGCTAAAAATGACTCAACCATCACTACACTATCATATTTGAAAGCTGCGCTAATAGCTGCTTCCAATTCAGATGCTTCATTAACTCTAGCCATTCCCACACTTGATCCTTCATGACTTGGTTTAACAAACAACGGTAAACCAAGCTGTTTAACTATAGCACCAGTACCAATTGATTGTGATTTTTCAACCATAACATATTCAGCAACAGGTAAATTGAGTGATTTCCACACTAACTTAGTTTTCAGTTTATCCATTGTTAAGGCTGATGATAAAACATCACTACCGGTATAAGGAATATTTTGATAAGTCAAAATCGCTTGAACAATACCATCTTCCCCACCACGTCCGTGTAAAATAATAAAAGCTTTTGTATAACCTTCTTCTTTTAAATTAGTAATAGAATGATATTTAGTATCAATAAGATGCGCATCGATACCATTTGCCAACAATCCTGCATGTACAGCCTTACCTGACTTAAGTGACACTTCCCGTTCAGCTGAAGTACCACCATACAATACAGCAACTTTATCTACCATTTTATAAAACCTCTTCTGATGATAATTTAGTTTTGGCTAATTGGCGTGCTATACGACCAACACTACCTGCACCTTGTGTAATTAATAAATCACCACTTTGTAAAACTTCTTGCATTATTTCGGGTAGCAAATCTAAATCCGAAACATAAATTGGGTCAACTTTGCCACGATTGCGGATAGAACGGCATAACGAACGGCTATCTGCACCCGCAATAGGTTGCTCTCCTGCGGAATAGACATCTAACATAACAAGTGCATCGACTTGAGAAAGCACTTGTGCGAAATCGTCAAATAAATCCCGAGTACGCGTGTATCGATGTGGTTGGAATAACATAACCAATCTTCGTTCAGGCCAGCCGTTTCTTGCTGCTTGAATTGTTGCATTAACCTCGCTAGGATGATGACCATAATCATCAACCATCATTATATCGCCACCATCAACATGCGGGAATATACCTAATAAATCAAAACGCCGACTAGTACCAGCAAATTTAGCTAATGCATTTATAATTGATTCATCATCAATACCATCTTCTGTTGCTGCAATTATCGCAGCCGCCGAGTTTAAAGCATTATGTTTACCAGGTGCATTTAACTCAATCCGCAAATCTTGGCGATCAGGGCGACAAACAGTGTAATAGCTTACACCTCGTTCTTGACGATAATTTTTAATGACAACGTCAGCCTCTTCGCTAAATCCATAAGTGATGATTTTACGTCCCACAATCGGTAGTAATTCTCGATTAATAGGATCGTCGTAACACATAATAGCTAAACCATAAAATGGAAGATTATGTAAAAATGAAATAAATGTTTGTTTTAGATTATCAACATTACCTTGATAAGTGTCCATATGGTCAGGCTCTATATTTGTTACAATAGATACCATCGGTTGCAAATGAAGAAATGAAGCATCACTTTCATCAGCCTCAGCAATAAAATAACGGCTACTTCCTAATTGAGCATGTGTTCCTGCCGCCTTAACTAAACCACCATTAACAAAGGTTGGATCGAGTTTCGCCTCAGCATAAATAGAGGTAACCATAGCGGTAGTTGTAGTTTTACCATGAGTACCAGCAATTGCTATACCATATCGAAAACGCATTAATTCAGCTAACATTTCTGCACGTTGAATAACAGGTATACGTGCTGCACGAGCGGAAATTACTTCAATGTTATCTTGCGAAATAGCCGAAGATATAACAACAACGCTAGAATTAATCACATTTTCAGCCGCATGACCAATAACAATTTTTGCCCCTAATGTTTCTAGATGTTGAGTGACCGCATTTTCAGCAATATCTGATCCACTAATTTTGTATCCTTCATTAGCAAGAACCTCAGCAATTCCTCCCATACCAGCACCACCAATACCCACAAAGTGAATATGTTTGACTCGCTTCATTTCAGGAATAATTGCTCTTAACTTCGCTAATTCCTTTGTATTCACTATTTAACTCCTAAATTATTTTACAGTTCACAGTACATATCATCATTGAGCATATCTATCATCGTTATTTTTTATTGCTCAAATGAATCATTGACTCAAACATATATCTAACCTGAAACATTTTGACAAAAATATTACATAAATTTATGTCAGAAAAGTATTATTTTATCACCGAATAAAGGGCTTCTGCTACTTTTTCTGTGGAATTCACAATAGATAAACTTTTAGCTTTAATTGCCATTTCAATTAATTTGTTACGGTTCAAATTACATAACAAATTGGATAGCGATTCAACACTGAAATCGGATTGTTCTATAATACTTGCAGCACCTATATCTGCTAGTGATTTTGCATTCCAAAATTGCTGACGATCTTTATGCATAAACGGAATAAAAATAGCACCAATACCAACTACTTCAATTTCACTAACGGTTAATGCTCCGCTACGACAAATTACAATATCTGCCCAATTGTATGCATCTGCAACATCTTGGATAAATTCAGTCACTTTGTTATTGGTCATATCGCAATTTTGGTATGACTGAATTACGGAATTCAACATTCCTTTACCTGTTTGATGCCATACTACATATTTATCGGATAATTTTGTTATCACTTGAGGCACAATATCATTAATAACTTTAGCTCCTTGGCTACCTCCCATGACTAATACTCTAATTGGCCCATCACGATCTTTTAATCTTTCTTCAGGTTTTGCTACAGTTAAAAGATCACTACGAACAGGATTGCCAACTACTTCAGCCTTAGGAAAAGCAGTAGGAAATGCTTGTAAAACTTTAGCTGCTATTTTAGCTAGATATTTGTTGGTTAAACCTGCTATACCATTTTGTTCATGTACTACAACCGGTATGCCAAGTGTTTTTGCTGCTATTCCCCCTGGGCCTGAAACATATCCTCCCATACCTAGAACAACATCAGGGCGATAAGTTTTTAAAATTTTTCTAGCTTGTAAAACTGCTTTTAAAATTTTATAAGGTGCTTTTAATAATGCCATAACACCTTTGCCTCGTAGCCCTGATATTTCGATAAAATCAATATCAATACCATTTTCAGGAACTAAGTGTGCTTCCATTCGATCGGCAGTTCCTAACCATCTTACCTGCCAGCCTTGCTTCATTAAATATTGCGCCACAGCAATACCCGGAAAAACATGCCCCCCAGTTCCTCCTGCCATAACTAATAATTTTTTCATTATTTTATTAACCTTATTCTTGCTTGGGCTTGTTGTTGTCTAAATTCAAAATCAATTCGGAGTAATATTGCTGTTGCAATACTCATCACAATAAGACTTGATCCACCATAACTAATAAATGGTAGTGTTAATCCTTTAGTAGGCAACATTCCAGATGTAACACCCACATTTACAAATGTTTGAAAACCAAACCATATCCCAATTTCACAAGCTAAATAACCAGAGAACAATGAACATTCATTCAGTGCTCGATAACCAATTGCAAGTGCCTTAAATGTTAGAAAGAAAAGTAATGACAATAAAGCAACTACACCTATATATCCATACTCTTCTGATATAATTGAGAAAATGAAATCAGTATGACATTCGGGCAAATAACCTAATTTCAGTACAGAATTTCCCATACCTTGCCCAGTAACGCCTCCATTACCAATTGCCATTAATGAGGCAACTAATTGATAACCTGAACCTGTAGCATCTTGCCAAGGATCAAGAAAGGTTAACAGTCGTGTTAAGCGGTAAGACTCATACAAAATCAAACAAATTACTGCGCCAACTCCCGTTAGCAAAATAGCAATAAATTGCCACAATTGCGCACCTGCAATAAATAAAATGCCAATAGTGACCATAAATAAAACAATAACAGTACCTAAATCTGGTTGTTTAAGTAACAAAATGGAAAGTATAGTCATAACAACCATTGGTTTAAAAAACCCCCAAAAGCCGCTTTGTACTTCTTCAGATTTACGTGATAAATAACCAGCTAAGAATAAAAATAGCGCTAATTTTGAAAGTTCTGCAGGTTGAAAATTGAATACTCCTAGAGGTATCCAACGAGATGCTCCATTAATCGAAGAACCAATACCTAACACAACGATTAACATAATAATAGCAATAATAAGTAAAACAGAAGCAAACTGTTGCCAACGTTGCATTGGAATATAAAACGTAATAAACATTAAAAATAATGATAGTCCTAACTGAATAAGTTCTCGTTGTGTATAAAAGAAAGGATCGCTTTCATTAAATGCCATTGAAGAAGATGTCACCATGATCAAACCGAAGATCATTAAACCTAACACAGTCCAAAGTAGCTGGTTGTCAAATGGTATGTGGGGATTAACCTGTTTTTTTAACCAAAAGAGTGTCATTTTGTACTCCTTTGAGTATATTGTTCAGCAAGTTGTGCAAACTGTTTTCCGCGTTCAATATAATTCTTAAACTGATCTAAGCTTGCGCATGCTGGAGAAAGCAAGACCACATCATTTGGTTCAACTTTTTGAGCAATAACTTGCATTGCATCTGACAATGTTTCAGTTACAGTTGTTATATGAGGTGCTAGCTTAGCAAGGGTAAAACGATCACGCCCAAAACAAAAAATTTCTAGATTTCTGTTTTCAAAAAAAGGGATCAATGGCGAAAAATCCGCTGATTTTCCATCCCCACCTAATAATAAAAATAATTTCCCTTTGCAAACTACGCTATTTAATGCTGCTTCTGTACTACCTACATTGGTTGCTTTGGAATCATTAATCCACTTCACACCATTTTTTTCCAACACTAACTCAAAACGATGTGCTAGACCATGAAATGAAATAATTGTTGCTATACTAGATTCCCGTGAAATTTTCAGTTTATCAACTATAGCTAAAGCCGCTAACGCATTAAGATAATTATGGCATCCCGCCAGTTTCATTATTTTAGTCGCTACTACTGGCTGCTCTTGTGCAATCAAGTGTTCAAAGTGGAAATCCAAATGATAATCCCCTTTATTTACACCAAATGAAACGCAGTTTTTTTGTTGGTCAGTCGGAATGGTTAACTTATCATCATGGTTAATTACACAATACTTGGCATTATGATAAATACGTTGCTTAGCCTCAACATATTGCATTAATCCAAGAGGATAACGATCCATATGATCTTCTGAAATATTTAAGATTGTTGCAACTGTAGCTTTTAAACTCTGAGTTGTTTCTAGCTGAAAGCTAGACAGTTCAAGAACATATACATCGTAATGTTGATTCAATAACGATAATGCTGGCTGCCCAATATTACCACCAATAGCGACTTTAATACCTGCCGACTTAATAATTTCACCAACTAATGTTGTTACTGTAGTTTTACCATTTGCACCTGTAATGGCTACAATTTGTTTACTGTTTTGTTGATTCAATTCACGGCAAAATAGTTCAATATCGCCAATAATTTCAATACCTTTTTTAGCTGCCTGTTGTAGTTCAGGTGTTGATAAAGCAATTCCTGGACTGACTATTATTAAATCAGCATCAAGCAACCAATCAACATTTAATTTCCCTAAATGGCAAGCAACACGTTTGTCTAATTGTTCCATCCCTGATGGCGACTTACGAGTATCAATAACTTTAGGTATAACATTTTGAGCAAGAAAATAGTCTACACAAGAAAGTCCTGTGACACCTAAACCAATAATAACGACATTTTTTCCTTGATAGCTAACCATGATTTGATCCTAATATCTTTTATTAACGTAATTTCAAAGTTAATAAACCTATTACAACTAACATCAATGAAATTATCCAAAACCGCACAATAACACGCGGTTCTGGCCAACCCTTTAATTCATAGTGATGATGAATTGGTGCCATACGGAAAATTCTTTTACCTCGTAATTTAAATGATCCTACTTGTAAAATTACGGATAAAGTTTCAATAACAAAAATTCCCCCCATAATCAGTAATAAAAATTCTTGTCGTAATAAAACAGCAATAATTCCAAACACGCCACCTAAAGCTAGCGATCCAACATCTCCCATAAAAACCATCGCCGGATATGTGTTAAACCATAAAAAACCAAGTCCAGCTCCAATAATTGCAGTACAAACAATCATCAACTCTCCGCTGAATTTAATATAAGGAATATTCAAATAAGCAGCAAAATTGACATTCCCTGTAGCCCATGCTACAAGCGTAAAACCAGCGGCTACAAAAACAGTTGGCATAATTGCTAATCCATCAAGTCCATCTGTTAAATTAACGGCATTACCAGCCCCAACTATAACTACATAAGTTA
Source organism: Gilliamella sp. BG2 (assembly GCF_046635645.1). Taxonomy (NCBI): domain Bacteria; kingdom Pseudomonadati; phylum Pseudomonadota; class Gammaproteobacteria; order Orbales; family Orbaceae; genus Gilliamella; species Gilliamella sp. BG2. The sequence goes on along the minus strand of NZ_JBIDFF010000012.1, from coordinate 7,643 downwards.
ATAAAATAAACCATAGTCCCAATTGAGGCATCACATCTTTAAAAAATGGCACAACAAGTACCGTTACCGTGCTATCTTTACCATAAACATAAAGACCAAAAGCAACAATTAATGCAATAACCGATTGCCAAAAGTATTTCCATCTAGCAATTAATCCAGCACTATTTTTACGAATCACTTTTAAATAATCATCAGCAAAGCCAACAATGCCATAACCAATTAAAACAAACAAAGTTACCCAAACATAAGGATTGCGTAAATCTGCCCATAGCAATACCGACAAGGAAATTGAGGCTAAAATTAGCGTCCCCCCCATAGTCGGTGTTCCTTTTTTACTTAAATGAGACTCAGGCCCATCATGGCGAATGACTTGACCAATCTGTAATTTTTGTAGCCAGTCAATGACTTTTTGTCCAAAAAATAATGAAATTGCTAACGAGGTTAATAAACCTAAAATAGCTCTTACTGTTAAATAAGAGATAACATTAAAAAAGGTAAAATGTTTAACTAAATATTCCGATATCCAAAGCAACATAATCTTAATCCTGACTCATTTTGAGTTGTTCAATTTGAATTTTTTCGATAACTTCTTCCATTTTTGCACTACGCGAACCTTTAACTAACATTGTTAAATTTGGTTGTTGGCGTAACAGCATTAATAGATAATTCACTGCATCTTGTTTATTATTGAAATGGTGACCCACGCCACTAAACTGGCTAATAAATTGACTTAATTTGCCTACACTTACTACACAATCAATTTTTTCATCATGAGCAAGCTCACCTATTTGGCAATGATATTTTTCAGCTTCTGGTCCTAACTCTCCCATATCACCGACGACTAAAATCCGATAACCAGGTTGTTTTGCCAAGACTTTGACAGCCGCTGACATCGATCCAACATTAGCATTATAAGTATCATCCCAAATTAATTGGGTTTGATTTAATTTTATTGGAAATAATCGTCCTTTTACAGGCGTTAAAGAGGCTAAGCCTTGTTGAATCTGATTCAAAGTCGCTCCGACAGAAAGTGCTAAAGCTGATGCCGCGATCGCATTTAAAATATTATGTTTCCCAACTAGCGATAACATAATCTCACATTCACCTTTAGGTGTATGTAATGTAAATGTTGTATTTTTTTCGTGTTGAATATTACTAGCATAAAATTGAGCGGAAGGATTCGTTAACGAGAAAGTCCAAACTTTTTTGTTTACTAACTGAGTAAACCATTTATCAGAACAACTATCTAAATTAATAATAGCAATACCACCATCAAGCAATCCTTGAAAGATTTCGCCTTTAGCTTTTGCTACACCTTCAAGTGTTCCAAAACCTTCTATATGTGCTTCTGCAATATTATTGATTAAAGCGCTTTGTGGTTTAACAATATTCGTAGTATAGGCTATTTCACCAATATGATTAGCGCCTAATTCTATAACTGCAAACTGGTCTTGTTTAGTTAAACGTAACAGTGTTAATGGCACCCCAATATCATTATTGAAATTGCCTTGTGTATAAAGGGTTTGTCCACAGTGTAGTAATATTGCCGCAGTCATTTCTTTAACTGACGTTTTACCTGATGAACCTGTAAGTGCAACAATTTTAGCTGTACTTTGCTGCCGGATAAAATTAGCGATTCCACCTAAAGCCAAGCGAGTATCCTTAACAACAATCTGTGGTATGGGCTTATCAAGTTTATGATCGACGATCACGGCTATAGCACCATCTTTAATAGATTGTTCAGCAAAAGCATGTCCATCAAAATTGTTTCCAACAAGCGCGATAAATAGCGATTGCTTTATTATTTTTCGTGAATCAGTGCAAATTGTATCAATCACAGCACTTTCATCTTGAATGTAATAACATTCACCATTAACTATTTTTTTTATTTGCTCAATTTCTAATGGAATCATGATTGATTCTCTACTCCTAGAAGTTTTTTCACTGTTTCTTGATCTGAATAGTGATATTTGGTATTACCAATTATTTGATAGTCCTCATGCCCTTTACCTGCAATTAAAATGACATCATTAGGCTTAGCCTGCTTTAATGTTTGCGTAATAGCCAGCACTCTATTGGTAATTATGTTTACATTATCGGTATGATTTAAACCTTGTTGGATATCGTGAATAATCTTCATTTCATCTTCAGTACGTGGATTATCATTAGTTAAAACAATTTTATCAGCAAATTGTTCTGCGATTTCAGCCATTAAAGGTCTTTTTCCAGTATCCCTATCGCCACCACATCCAAAAATCACCCATAAAGAACCTTTACAATGAATTCGACTAGCTTGCAAAGCTTTCTGTAACGCATCTGGAGTATGCGCATAATCAACAATAACCGTTGGGCTATTTTTTACATGTAAAACCTCCATTCGCCCACAGATTGGAGTCAAAAAAGAAGCCATATTAACAACAGCAAAAAATGGGTAGTTCAATGTTAAAAGTGTAGCTATGGCTAATAACAAATTAGAAACGTTAAATTCACCTAGCAATCGGCTAATAATAATGGCATTTCCCCAACTTGATTCCATATGAATTTGGGCACCTTTATCATGATATTCGATCATTGATACACCAACATAAGGTATATTTAACGCCTTGAGTCGACGTAATGATTTTGTTTGACATGATACAGCTGTCACTTGTGGAAGTTTTTCAATCCATCTTTTACCATATTTGTCATCATAATTAATAATTGATTTACCCGCAGCTAAAACTTGTTTGTCTTTTTCATCGGGAGTAAATAACGACCATTTTGCTTTTGCATATCTACTCATTGTCTTATGATAATCTAGATGATCTCGACTTAAATTGGTAAATACAGTAGCAGCGCAATTTAGTCCTTTAACCCGGTCCATAGCAAGCCCATGTGAAGAAATTTCCATCGTTACAACTTTGACCTGTTTCTCTACAAATTCGGCTAATAAGGTTTGCACATCTACTGCTGATAACGTTGTATTAACTGATGGCTCAAGTTCATTATAAATTCCATTACCAATAGTGCCCATTAATGCTGTTTTTTCATTCAATAATGTTAAACATTGGGCAATAAGCTGACTAACAGTTGTTTTCCCATTGGTTCCTGTCACACCAATAACAGATAATTTTTTTGATGGAGAATGATAAAACTCATTAGCAATCAAGGATAGACGCTGTGAAAGTTGGAAAACACTAATTTGTGGAATTATCGATTTATTTTCATGCCTAATATAGTCAATTTTTAAGTCATTTGATTTTCTACTTGCTTCTACTAAGATAACAACTGCACCCATTGAAATAGCTTGTGGAATAAATGCTTGACCATCAACTGTATGACCTTTGATAGCGATAAACACATCGTTTTTTCCTACTTTGCGACTATCTATACGCAAATGATTAAGTGGAAAATCATCTAATTTTAAATTACATCTTCCACCTAATAATTCCAATAATGTTTTAAACGAGTTTGTTGCTAGCATTTTCACCTACTAATAAATAATCATTTGCCCATCAACTTGGCGATCAGGTTTTACATTCATCGTTCTAAGCACACCGCCCATAATGCGACTGAAAACAGGCGCAGAAACTGAACCACCATAATATTGGCCAGCTTTAGGATTATCAATAACAACAACTAGTGAATACTTTGGTGCTGTTGCTGGAGCGATACCTGCGGTATAAGCTAAATATTGATTAACATACCGTCCACCGGATAATTTTTTCGCTGTTCCTGTTTTAACTCCAACACTATAACCAGGAACCGATGCTTTAGTTCCTCCACCAGTAACAGCTACAGCCTCCATTAATTGAACAACTGTTTTAGCATCTTTTTCAGAAACTACACGTTTACCCTTAACAGGTTCTGTGACTTTTAAAATTGATACAGGTCGGTAAATTCCATAACTACCGATAGTTGCATAAGCTCTTGCTAGCTGTAATGGGGTAACAGTTAATCCATATCCAAACGCAAATGTTGCTCGCTCAATATCAGCCCATTTTCTGGTTCTATCGGCTGCAATTGAACCACTAACTTCACCACCTAAGCCTAATTCCGTTGGTTGACCTAATCCAAATCGACTATAGAATTCTACAAGATCATCCTGTTGCATTTGTAAAGCTAGCTTACTTACTCCAACATTACTTGATTTTTCTAAGATACCTGCCAAATTAAGCGTTTTTTGATATGACACATCTTTAATTTCATAACGATTAACATAAAAAGGTCTAGTATCGATAATAGTATTTAAGTTAGCAATTTTCTTTTCTAAGGCAGCCATTACAACTAGCGGTTTAACCGTAGAGCCTGGTTCAAACGCATCAGTAACAGCTCTATTTCTCAATAAATTATAATCAATTGATGAGCGATTATTTGGATTATAAGATGGGCTGGTTGCCATTGCTAAAATCTCACCACTATGCACATCAACCAATACAGCTGTTCCACTGTCTGCTTTGTTAAATTGAACCGCTTGACTAAGTTCGCTATAAACTAGTGATTGTAAACGCTCATCTATACTTAATATTAAATCTGATGCTGTTTCTGTTTCTGTCCGTTCTAATTCTTCAATAACACGACCTACTCGATCACGTCTTACAACTCTTTGCCCCGATTCACCTATTAACCATTTATTAAAGCTTTTTTCAATACCTTCAGAACCTTTCTCAGCACCATTTGCATCAATATCTGTTAAACCAATTAATTGAGCTATATTTTCTGCCGCAGGGTAATAACGTTTAGATGTTTTAGCAAACGATATCCCCGGTAACTTTAGTTTTTTTAAATAGTCAGATATTGTTGGCGTTACTTGCTTAGACAAATAAACAAATCTCATTGATGGGTTGTTTAATTTTTGCTTTAGCGTTGACATTGGAATATTCAACGTTTGTGCTAATCCTTGCCATCTAATATCATCAGCTTTAACACCACCTTTTTGCACAACAATTTTAGGATCTGCCCAAACATCAAACATCGGTACACTTACTGCTAACGCACGCCCATTACGATCGGTGATCATGGCTCTTGGTGCATCAATTTCTTGGTGACGAAGTGAGCGCTTATTACCTTCAGCAATCAGTTTATCTGGTTCAATAATTTGCAATAATGCCATTCGAGCCATAAGACAAATAATCGCTAAAATAATAAGTCCATATATAATATAAAAACGATTCGGTGTAAAAAACTGTCTTTTACCATTTAACCTATTATTTTTATTTGTTTTTGCAACCTTTTTAGTTTTATTTTTTTTATATTTAGTGGCAGGTTTCATTATTTACTCTTTATCACAATAACTGTTTCATTTTGCGGTGTCACATAAGACATTCCTAATTGGTTTTTGGCTTTATCTTCGACACGTTTGGGATCAGCAAGTACATTTTCTTCAATAACTAAATTCCGCCATTCGCTTTCTAACACATCTTGTTCTAATAAAAGTTGCTCACGTTCAAATAACTGTTTACGAATCTGTTGCGTTGTTATTAATACTGCACCAGCAGAAATAATAATCATCACAAGTAATAACAATGAAATTTTTTGATGCCTAAATAAATCCCCAATAATTACACCAAACAAGCTTTTACTCGGTCTTTTTTGAAAATTTTTATCAATATAAGTTTTATCTAGAAAAAAATCATTGTCTTGGTTATTCATTTTTCCTTTCTGCTACCCTTAATATTGCGCTTCGGGAGCGCGGGTTATTATTAATTTCAATAGTATTTGGTTTAATTTTGCCAAGTGATTTTAATTTAGCACTACCATATTGTTTAATTTGTTGTTCAGTTAATGGTAATCGTGTTGGTAAATCTGGACCTTTACTCTGTTTACTAATAAATTGTTTTACAATCCTATCTTCTAAAGAATGAAAGCTAATAACCGCTAATCTTCCTTGATTTGCAAGTACTGATAAACAACTATTTAACACTTGCTCGACTTCTTCCAATTCACTATTAATATAAATACGAATAGCCTGAAAACTACGTGTAGCTGGATGCTTATTTTTATCCTTTCTTGGTGTAGCTTTTTCAATTAAATTAGCCAACTCTAAGGTACGAGTAATCGGCGAAATTTTATTATGCTCGACAATCGATCGAGCAATACGTTTGGCAAATTTCTCTTCACCAAATGTCTTTAACACCCATGAAATATCGTCTTCATCACTGCTAAGTAACCATTCACTTGCAGTTAAACCTTTACTATTATTCATACGCATATCAAGAGGTCCATCACGCATAAAAGAGAATCCCCTGTCAGGATCATCAAGTTGTGGTGATGAAACACCTAGATCTAATAAGACACCATCAATTTCACCCAATAATTCTAACTCTTCAATATATTGATATAAATTTGAAAACTCACCACGAATAAAAGTAAATCGAGGATCTATTATCTGTAACGCAGTTTGCTCTGCACGCTCATCACGATCAATAGCAATCAATCGTCCTTGTGCTCCTAGTTGTTCAAGTATTAAACGAGAATGGCCTCCTCGTCCAAAGGTACCATCAACATAAATGCCATCTTTTTTTATATTTAATGCATTCACAGCTTCGTTTAATAAAACCGTCGTATGTTGATAATCCATCAATCTTCACTCTTATTAAATAGTTAAACTTTTCAAATTATCTGATAAGTTTTCAATATCGCTTGATAATGCGGTAATATCATCATTAATTTGTTGATACCAACTTGCCTCATCCCAAATTTCAAATTTATTAGATTGACCAACAAACATTATATTTTTTTCTAATTTTGCATAAGTACGCAATGTAGGTGACAATAAAATTCGTCCAGAATTATCCATTAGGCACTCAGTTGCATACCCCAATAACAATCTTTTTATTCTACGTTCAGTTTCAACAATGGTTGATAATGTTGCAAGTTGCTGTTCAATACATTTCCATTCGGACATTGAATAAAGTGTCAAGCATGGGTCGTATAAACCAATTGTGCAAACCATACCTTCAGATAAAGATTCACGGTAGCGAGTAGGAATAGCTAACCGTCCTTTATTATCTAAACTAATTGAAATTGCACCACTAAACATAAAAGTATTTTTCTTTATAATTTATTTAAATTTTAATTAATAAAAATCAACATGTTAATAAAACACTTATTTTTACCACTTAACCCCACTTTTTACCACAAAATTTAATAAATTAATAGGTAGTTGGTTAATTATTTATAAAAGATTGTTTTTATTTATCAAAAGAAACAAAGTTTACAGTAATCACTCTATTTATCTTTTCCATTTGTTTAAGTGCTGTAGAATTGAGAGAGTTTTCCATATCTACTATTTTATTAGTTGAAAAATCTCATTAACAAAAGTCAGGTTATTTAAATCACTTATTCAATAAAAAGGTTAAGTAGTTGTCAATTACTGGCTTAACTAACAGAAATTATTAATATTAAACAACATTCATTTAACATTTTTTTTAAAAAAAGATTAAATTTCACACTAAAATTGTGTACACTTTTTAGCTAAGCTGTCTGTTGCTTGAACTCAGTAATGCTGAGTATAAGATATAAAAAATAATTAAAATAGACAGACTGATTTTAAAATTGGATATAAGGAGGAGGAAAAACATGTCAAACGAACTTAATCGTCTTTTAAGTCAACTCGGTGACGGGTTTAGTGATTTAATGGCGGGTTTGAGTGGGGTTAGCCA
>NZ_JBIDFF010000011.1:0-85629 GCF_046635645.1 Gilliamella sp. BG2 | reverse complement strand
AAAAAGGACTTTTTAAATAAAGGCTTTGAAGATGTTGAAGACCAAATAGTAAACATCTTTAAAAAAGAGCTATTCAGCTAAATTGTAGTGTACACTTGCACACAAATTCTGACAAAGATTGGATACCAAAAGCTGAAGAACTAGCTCGTAGTTAATATTTGTTAACCTATGAACCGCCTAATTTGGGCGGTTTTTTGTTGTTCGCTTATGTAAGATAAGATACATTAAATGGGTATTTTCTTATAAATAAAAGGTTTTAAAATTGAGTAATTTATCTCTCGATGAAATTTTATCGCTTTATAGATTTAATCAATATTATGGTTCACCATCAGAATATTTTTATTCTAGTGCCCTAATAATTGATTGGGCTGAAAAACAAGTTATGCAAGGTGATGATTCAGAAATACTATTGATTATTGCTTCTTTGGGACTTGATAAAAAAATAGATAGCGATGAGGTTATGACGTACTTAAAAAGATATCTTTCCGAAAAAAATATTTCTATACCAAGCATTAATTATAGCTGTTTAGTTTTCATGAGACTTTTTAGCCAAAAAATTATGATATGTAATAGTTTAGAAGATATTGGCGATCTTCTTCATAGTTTTGTATTCAAATATATAGAATTTGGAAACAGATATTTTCATAGAATAAAGCACTATTGGCTTTTTATCTATTATGATTACTTTGATATGTATGATGGTCTTAATTGTTATTGTGCCGAAAAACAACTTAGTGAAGCAAAACGATATACAAGAATAAAAGCCTTAGCAAAAAGATTTTATTCTTTTTTAAATAATAAAGAAATGGTGGAATATTTAGCTAAACATATATAGCTAGATCTAAATTAATCCATTATTTATCTTGTGGTGAACACCTAAAGTGTACACTTGTGAATAGTAAATCATTAAGTGTTCACCGCTCAAACCCTTTTAGAATAAGCCTTCAAGCAGGTAGTGAACACCGTGAACACTTTTTTATAAAATTTTATTTTTATTGGGGGGGAGGTATAAAAAATCTAAAACATAATTAACGGATACCGCTCACCTAGATAAATTTTTACACCGTCAAAATTCTAAAACCAATTTTTTTTAACCTTTCAATTCGGCAAGATTAAAATACCTAATATTGGGGTCACTTTTTGTTTTAGGTATACGTTTAGGTATACGATTCGATTTTTAAAAGTTAATCTTTCAGTATTTCCAGTGTGTTTATCTATATGATTCTGTTTCCCTTGGCTCAATATTCTGTAAGATCCTTTAAAACCCATTAAAATACAAAAAATCTGCGAATCCTTTACAAGAAGGATATAAACAAAATTTTTAGTTATATTATTGTGTTATTGGGCGGTATCAATGTAAAACGAAATTGATTTAGTAAATAAAAAAAATCAATTAATTATTAAATATCTCCAAATATTAAACTCAATTCTATTAAAAGCGTACAAACAATTTTGTATATATAAATATAGTGCAATGATGACATCTACTAAGTGATACTTTTGTGCATAATCTAATAGTGATAGGATATAAAAAGTTAAATAAACAAAAGGTATAAAATCGTGACTTATAAACCTACCCAAGCGCCAAACAAATGTGAGAATATGAACCACATTCGTGCCGAAATAGATCAGATTGACCATTCCATAATTAAATTGCTTGCTACACGCTTTGAATACGTCAAAGCTGCCAGTAAGTTCAAGAAAAATACCACTGACGTACAAGCCAAAGAACGTTTTGACAGTATGCTAGAGCAACGAAAACAATGGTCGAATGAATTAGGACTTAATGGCGAAATCATCAAAGATCTATATGCAAATCTAGTACGATATTTTATCGATGAAGAATTGAAATATTTCAAAAACAAAGAAAATAAAAACAGAGATTTCATTAAAAATATTTAGATAAGATATTGATTTTATGTTATCTTTAAAGATATGAATGATCTCATAAGAAGTAGGTGACATGGCTTATGCAACTAAACAGCAGTTATTAGATGAAATAAACAAAACGGCCAAGCTATTTATTGATGAGTTTATAGTTTTATCTGAATCACAAAAAGACTCTTTGGTAGAGGGCGTTGATCGTACTCCTGCACAAATGATTGCTTATCAACTCGGTTGGCTTAATTTGGTGAAATCTTGGGATGATGATGAGCTTGCTGGTCAAACACCTGAATTACCGGCCCCTGGATACAAATGGAATCAATTGGGTAATTTGTATCGGCAATTTTATAAAACATATCAATACCTATCATTACAGGCATTAATTCAAGCATTTAATCAGCAAATCACCATTTGGAATGATTGGATTCAATCTTTGAACGAAGACACTTTGTTTATAAAAGATAGCCGTAATTGGACTAAACCTTATCCTGAATCTTGGACTGTTGCTCGGTTTATCCATATCAATTCTGTGGCGCCTTTTAAATCGTTTAGAGCAAAAATAAGAAAGTGGAAAAAGCTAAATGCATCAGTTTAAAATTATATTCAATATAATGTAAGGAGAATAATATGGCCTTTACAGAAACAGAACGACAGCAGTTGATGGAGCTTAAATTTGTGGGTACCAAAATTATTGAAAGGCTTGAAGATATGAAGTTCGATTCTTTCGATAAATTGCGTAATGCTAGTTTAGATGAAATCCTTAACGAAGGTGCATTATTAACAGGTTCAACTTGTTGGAAAAACAGTCATCAAGCAAGAACGGCAATAAGTAATATTTTGAGTTTAGTCAACAATACGTAATATCCCTTTTTATGAGCAACGAGTACATCCAACTTTTCAATTGAATAATGATAGTCAATTTTTTGATTTTTAATCTATTTTCAAGATATTTATACTGAAACGTATAGTTACCTGAAACTTTTTTACAAAAATTGTAAGGTTTTGCCGACAATGTCGGCAAAGCAGGAATTAAGCAAAGCCTTTCAAACCAACTACATGCACATGTTCTTGGTTATTAATAACTTTACGTACTAGTTTATAGGTTGTTCCTTTTTCAGGACTGATGTTTTCTGGAGCAGCAATGATTAATTGCATTTCTAATCGTTCACAAAGTTCAAATAGTGTTGCAATTGATTTGGCATCTAGTCGAGCTGCTTCATCTAAGAATAGTAGACGACATGGCAAAATATCTTTATTCCGAAGTCGCTTGGATTCTTCTTCCCAACTTTGAATCACCATAAGTAAAATTGACATACCTGTACCAATTGCCTCACCCGTCGATAATGCACCGCTTTCAGCACGTAACCAACCATCTGCACCTCGATTCACCTCAACATCCATTTCAAGATAATTTCGATAATCTAGCAGTTCTTCACCAATATTTTGAGCAGTTCGTTGTCCCATATCAATATGTGGATTTAAACGTTGATAGAGTTTAGCTAACGCTTCCGAGAAGGTAATACGATTATTACTAAATAGATCTTGATGTTCATTTTGCTCATCGGCAAGTGCAGCTAAAAGAGTTGAATGAGCTTCGCGAACATTGACATTTAAACGCACGCCATTAACTTGACCAAATGCCACTGCTTGTAATCCTTGGTTAAGCATACGAATACGATTTTGTTCGCGCTGTATGGTCTTACGAATAATATTCGATACACTCTTCGAGCTAATTGCCAGTTGCTGTTCACGCGAAGTGAGTTCTTCTGTTAAGCGTGACAATTCAATTTCCATCTGTTCAATGGCTTCAATTGGATCGTCAGTTTTAACAATATCTTGGCGAATTCGTTCACGCAAATGTGCGTAAACAGCGATATAGAATTGGATTTTACGTTCTGGGCGTTTTGGATCTTCTGATAGTCTTAATACATCCCGTAAATGTTCATTGTCATTAACAGCTAAACGTAAGGAACCTAATGCTTTATCTGACATTGAGCGCAATTCATCCGCACTTAAATAGGCAAGTTCACGTCGATGTAAACGCCGTTCAACACTATTTTCTTTAACAAGCCTTAAGACTAAACACCAACCCGCTTTGGCTTGCACTACTTGTTCGCGTAGTTGCTTATAATCTCGCAGTGTTTGAGTTAGTCGTTTTTGCAATTGTGTCATTTCGCTTTCGCACATAATGAGTTGCTTTTCAAGCGATGTACAATGTTGACGATTATTATTTAATTTTTGATGGATTTCATCACGACGTAATCGAGCACGTTCTTCAGTGATCGCATCGGCTTTTACCCCAATTTGTTCAATTTCTTTTTGTAGCTCATGCAACATATCTCGCTTAGTTTCAAATGCACTTTTAAGCGAAGCTAGCGTTTGGTTATATTGATTGTATTTGTCTTGATACTGTTGCATCTGACTGCGAGCTTCTGTTCTTTGAGTTTCGACGACTTCTAATCGAGAACGTAATTTTTCATTTAAATCACTATTTTCATTTAACATACCTGCCGAGTCTTTATAGCTAAAGTGTGCACGACGTTGCATTACTTCAGTTAAGGCAAAAACTTGTTGGCGGATAGTCTGTTGTTGTGCTTTAACTGTATTGTATTGTTCTCGTAAAACCTCATTTTGTTCAGGATCACTTTGTAAAACAGCTAAAATTGGTTCAAGCTCAGAAACTGTATTACGATTACGGCTAACATATTGCGCAGATTCTTGTGCTTGTGCAACTTGTTCACGTAAATCGTCAACCCTATCGGCCAGATCATCATCAGCCAATAAATGCATTTGCGCAACCAAGCGATTTATGGTTGCTAATTGTTCTTTGCAATTAGTAACTTGTTGCTGATTTTGTTTATCAATACTTTCCTGAGACGATAATTGTCGTTCAATTTCAGTGCGTCTTGTCGTTAATTTTTGCGCTTCAGCTTCAGGATCGATATCAAAAGCAACTCCTAAATGTTGACCAATAAATTGCCCAACATTTTGTTCAATTCGTTGTAATTTTTGTAAATCAAATGAGATAGTTGCATAGCGTTCATGTAATTCATCACGTTCGGCAGATAATTTTTCAAGGTGAATCTCACGAGCAGCACGACCAAATAGTGGTACTTTAGGAAAGCTTGAGAATCGCCATTGACGATCGCCCGTTTTGACAAGTACCGCTTTATTCATCTCCTCACAATCAAAAACACTATCATCAAATGATGAAGGATCACCTTCGATAAAATAGATATCTTCAGGGTAATCTTCATCACTTGCGGTAAGGTTTTCTAATTGCTGTTTAACTAATGATAAATCTGGTACAACAATAGCTTGTCTTGATGGACCATATAATGCAGAAAAGTAAGGTGCATCATCAATTGTTACATCTTCATAAATTTCAGAAAGTAATACACCATTAAATCGTTCTGCTAACGAAGACAAACGTCCATCATCGACACCACTAGGTTGATTTAGTTGCTCAATTTGAACATCTAATTGGTTGCGTCTAAAACTAATTTGGTCTCGCTCAGTAACAAGTATTCGCTCTTTTTCTAGCAGTTTTTGCATATGTTGAGTGACATCTTGACTGTTATTAAAATGTTCGCTAGTTTGTTCTTGTAAAGCGATTAATGCATCTTGTGCTTTCAACCATAATGGAGCTTTTTGACGATAATCAGCTATTTTTGATTGAATTTGTTCAAGCTCTTGCCTAAATTCGATACGTTTTTCGCTAGATTCATTAGCTCGTTCGGCTGTTTCGTCTAATTGCAATTCAATTTCTTGTTTTAAATCATCTAGTTCATCGTAATTAACTTGGCGTTCAATACGTTTACAAAATTGTGTTAATAACGATTCTGCTTCTTTTTGTTCAAAAAATCGTTGTTCTAGCTCATCTAGTTGTAGCTGTAAATGCTCGGCTTGTTCTGCTTGGTAACATTGTGATGGCCATTGTCTTAATGCTTCTTTAGCTGCCGCAAAAGCGTCACTTCGGGTAACATCGCCGACTAATTTAATCACTAATTGATAAGCACGGTCAAACTGATTAATTGCCGCATCAGATACACTTAATTTTTGCTCAAGTTCAAGAACTTGTTCCGTGATCTCTTTTTGCTTTTCTTCAAACAATTCATAGTGATTTTCAATATTACTAATACCTAATTTTGGTAACTGGCATAATGACTGAGCATTTTTTAACGCCTGTAAGGCCTGTTGGTATTGAATTGCACGTGTTTGTTGAACATCAAGAGCCTGTTGATAATCAGCTAATTGAGTCTTGATTTCGTCAACTTCTTGTTCTGTTTGTTCTACTTGCTCACGATAGTTTTGGTACTGTTCATTCGCTTCAAGTACCACTTCGTTTTGTTCTTCTAACTTTAAGTTTAAATCATCTAAATCTGCTTGATAACGATCGATTTTTTCCTGTTGACGTAATGCAGTTTGCGCTAAATTGAGGTGATCATTAGCTGCCTGTAAGTCGGTTTCCAAATCATTTTGCGCATTTTGATATTCTTTAAGTTCTTTTGCCATTTCAACTTGGCGGTATTGATTGCTTATAAGCAGCTCTTGCGTTTTAAACATGTCACGACGCAGGCCAAGTACTGATTCTATATGAACTCGGCGTTCATTATTATGGCGCATATAATCAGCTGCCACATAATTAGTTGACTCAGTAATTAAGTGTTTAAATAAGTCACGATCTGATTGAGTTACTCGAATAGCTTCTAACGTCATCCGATTCTCGCGTAATGCGGCTTCCATATCTTGGAAAGCTTTTCGCACACCACTATTTTCTGGTAATAAATAATCACGTAGAGAACGAGTAATAGCACTTGAGATACCACCATAAAGTGAGGCCTCAATCAAACGGTAATATTTACTTCTATCGGATGGAGAGCGCAAGCGTTTCGGTAAAATACCAAAATCAAACATAACTGAATGATAATCAGTAATTGAGTTAAATTGTTTAAAGATAATGCCTTCCATTGATTCGGCTTTATCTTTTAACTCTGGTAACGATAAAATTCGCGCTTGTTTATCATTTAAACGCTCCGTAACCAACTCTGTTGGGCTTACACTGATAGATAATCCTTGCAATAAAAAAGGCTTGATATCGACTTTTTTGTCTCGCCCTGCTACTTGTTGCAAACGTACACCACAAATAATTCTTTGATTCCGTGAGTTAATTACGTCCAACATAGAATAACAGACGCCTGGTTTTAATTTACCATGCAAGCCTTTATCTCGTGAGCCTGATGTGGCTCCAGCTTCGGTTGTATTTCTAAAGTGTAATAAAGTTAAGTCAGGTATTAATGCAGTTACAAATGCCGCCATGGTAGTTGATTTACCAGCACCATTACCACCAGATAATGTCGTAACTAATTGGTCAAGCTCAAAAGTTCGTGCAAAAAAACCATTCCAGTTAATTAGCGTTAATGAGTGAAATTTACCGTGTCCAATCATGATTATTCAGTCTCCTCATTAACATCTTCATCTTGTTCTTCATTATTATCATCTAAAATAAGTGCTGATTCGATTTTAATTGCTTCGCCATCTCGAATTAGGCGTAATTGCGCTTCTTGTGCGTCATCACTACTTCGTACATCCGCACCAAAACGGAAAATTGATTCGTTAATGCGAAAACGGCTACTGTCATTACCAACAATAAAAAAAATCATGCCTAGCCGGCGTAGGCGATTTAACGCTGTTTTCACTTTATCAAATAGTTTTTGGCGATCTAAATCTGAACCTGTTGAACGTTGGTTTACTAATTTGAGTAACTTACTCTCATCGGCTAATGAAACCAGTTCATCAAACAATTCTTGTAAGGTAAAAATCCCCTCATGCGCTAATCTCTCGGGACTCAAATACAAATAACAAAGTACTTTGCCAACAAGCATATCAAGTTCCGATAATACTGAACGAGGTATTAATGTTGTTGAGCGAGGGCGAAGATAGAAAAATCCTTCGGGTGCACGAATTAGCTCAACATTATAACGTTGATAAAATTGTTCAAGCTCAAGTTGGAAATCCATTAGAAAAGCATGATGATCAAGTTCATCAATACCAATATGACGGCCAGAGCGTAATAAACTATCCAGTTCTGGAAAGATCGGATTAGCAATTGCTTGGGCCAACTTAACGGGCATATATTTATCGATAGAAGCCTGAGAACTAGCGACTATGCGCCCCATAACTTCATCAAGATGATGTGCAGTTTGTTGTGTTTCGAAATCGTTAGTATCTGTTGATGACATGTGCTTGTACCTTAGCTCCATAATCGTTAATAGGTTTCCATTCGGCAGGAATTCCAAGCCAATCATCTTCAGCAATACCGAGACGAATGGCTTGATCAATAAATAATCTTGCTATATCAAAATGTTGTTCGCGCGGGAACTGAGCCAAATAGCTATGAATGGTAGCGCCCATATCAAGTGGTTTATTTTCTTGCTTAAATACCATTAAATTTTGTTCAATATGAGCAATAATATGTTCTTGAATCTCTTCAATCATTTCAAATTCAAGTTCCGACGGTAATTCCCCAGTTACTTCAGCATCATGTAAAGCCAATTCTTCATCACGCATATCTAGTAAGCGATCGGCATTAGCAAAAGTGAGTGACCAAGGCAAATCAAAGTATCCTTGAATCGATTTTCGTAAGCGTTGTGAAAACACACGATTTTTATCTAAATCAATAGCAGTACGAATAAATTTATGAACATGGCGATCATAACCGATCCAAAGGTCAATCGCTTTTTGCCCCCAACCAATAATGCGATCTAGTTTACCTTGCAGATCCATAACTACATTGTTGATTTTATCTAGTTCTGGATTATCAAGCGTCGCATCTTGTATTAAAAGTAAACTGGCTTGTAATTTATCACCTGCAGCAGCCAAAGTATCTTGTAACTCCCGCAATGTTTGTGATGTTTCAGTCAGCAACCCTTCACAACTGCTAATTGCTGCTTGCCAATCTTGACTTAATAGGGCAGAAATATTTTGTTTAACATCAGCTTGTTGTTCATCCATCACTCGTTGTGTGATATCGATACTATCAAAAATTTCAGCGACTGAATATTTTAATGGAGCAAAGACATTTCGATGCCAATGTAAATCATCACCACCTTCGATGGCTGCATCTGCAGCTCGTTTTAACTCTTGCGCAACAATAGATAACTGAATGGATAAACGCAGCGTTGAGAATTCACGTTGGCGAATATAATAATCAGAAATACCTATACCTAACGGAGTTAAACGATAAATCGAGAAACCGTCTGTCATTTCACTTGCAAAACGTGTGATTAAGCGTTGGCGTACCAAATCATTGATAGCATTATTGGCTCGCAATGTAATAGTGTCTTCACTCTGCTCGAAAATTTGTGAAACATGCCTAAAAGCATCAATTAATTCAGATTCCGTCATTTCACCGTCAAAACGTTCGCTATTTAATACGGCAATAGCTAATAAAAAAGCTAACCTTTCCACAGGCAAAGCGATCGAAAAATCATTCTTTTTTGCCCAAGAGACCAGTTCTGGCACTGATTGGGAAAAATCAATCATAAAAAATCCTTAATTCAAGGAGAACAAAATCGAATCATGCCTTAAAGTTTACACTTCAAGGTAGACACAAAAATAACGCCAATTATATAACAATATAGAGTAAATTTGTAATGGAATTCAATGAAAGCATTAAAACTGTTTTATTTAAATTATAGCTATTTCGATATAGCCTTATAATAATATTAATTAATAAATATTACTCAGATAATTTAAAAATCTTATTTCTTGAATAAAAAATAGATTCCCTACTCGCACATAACCCTATTTATGCTAAAATCAACTTACATACAATAAACTAACATAAGGACGTAACGAAATGCATATCGGTATACCTAAAGAACGGTTAGCCAATGAAGCTAGAGTTGCAGCAACTCCTTTGACTGTTGGACAACTGTTAAAACTGGGCTTTACAGTTTCCGTAGAACAAGGCGCTGGACATGCAGCTCATTATGAAGACCAAGCTTTTATTGATGCTGGAGCCACAATTCAAAACACACAAGATGTTTGGCAAAATGATTTAATTTTGAAGTTTCATGCGCCAAGCGATGATGAAATTTCTTTAATGAAAGAGGGTTCAACCCTTATTAGCTATATTTATCCAGCTCAACATAAAGAGCTATTAGAAAAATTAGCCACCAAAAATATTACTGTAATGGCTATGGATTGTGTACCACGTATTTCACGTGCACAATCTCTAGATGCATTAAGCTCAATGTCTAATATTGCTGGTTATCGTTCAGTTATTGAAGCAGCAAATCAATTTGGTCGATTCTTTACAGGGCAAGTTACTGCTGCTGGTAAAGTACCGCCAGCTAAAATATTAGTTATTGGAGCAGGTGTTGCAGGCCTTGCAGCCATTGGCGCAGCGGTGAGTCTGGGGGCAATTGTTCGTGCTTTTGACACCCGCCCTGAAGTTGCCGAACAAATTAATAGCATGGGAGCTGACTTTTTAGAGTTAGATTTTGAAGAAGAAGCAGGTTCTGGTGACGGTTATGCTAAACAAATGTCAGCGGCCTTTATTGAAGCTGAAATGGCACTGTTTGCAGAGCAAGCCAAAGATGTTGATATCATCATAACAACTGCACTAATTCCAGGTAAACCAGCTCCAAAACTCATTTCGAAAGAAATGGTTGAATCAATGAAACCGGGTAGTGTTATTGTTGATTTGGCTGCGTTAACTGGTGGTAACTGTGAATTAACTAAACCAGGTGAAATTTTCGAAACAGATAACAATGTTAAAATTGTTGGTTATACTGATTTAGCTAATCGTATGCCAGCACAAGCATCACAGCTTTATGGTACTAACATTGTTAACCTATTAAAACTGCTTGCTAAAGAAAAAGACGGTAATATTGATATCAATTTTGAAGATGTTGTAATTCGTGGTGTAACTGTGGTTAAAGATAAAGAAATCACTTGGCCAGCACCACCGATTCAAGTATCTGCTCAACCTCAGAAAAAAGCAGCAGAGCCAATTGTTAAACCAGAACCAAAGCCAATGGATCCTCGCAAAAAATATGGTATTTTAGCTTTAGTTCTCATTGCTTTCTTCTGGCTTGCAAACTCCGTTCCTGAAAGCTTTTTAGGGCATTTTACTGTATTTGCATTATCTTGCGTTGTTGGTTACTACGTTGTATGGAATGTTACACATTCTTTGCATACACCTCTAATGTCGGTAACTAATGCAATTTCTGGAATTATATTAGTCGGAGCAATTTTGCAAATCAGTGATGATAATGGCTTAACTACGGCAATTGCTTTTGTTGCTATTTTAATTGCTAGTATCAATATTTTTGGTGGATTCTTTGTTACCCAAAGAATGCTAAAAATGTTCCAACGTGGCAAGTAAAGGAGAGCATAAATTATGTTAAGTAATGGAATTATTCAAGCGGCATATGTAATTGCTGCGTTGCTTTTTATATTCAGTTTACGCGGTCTATCTAACCAAGAATCTGCCAAATCAGGTAATATCTACGGTATGATTGGTATGGCTATCGCTCTTATTGCTGCAGTTGCAAGTATTAAAGGCGGATTACACTGGATAGTTATTGCAATGATTATTGGTGCTGCAATTGGTTTATATTTGGCTAAAAAAGTTGAAATGACTCAAATGCCAGAACTTGTTGCACTACTTCATAGCTTTGTTGGAATGGCTGCTGTTCTAGTTGGTTTAAACAGTTATTTAGATCCACACATTCAAAATTTTCAAGGTGGAGAGTTAACTGTGCATTTAGTAGAGATTTTTGTTGGTGTCTTTATCGGCGCAGTAACCTTCTCTGGCTCTGTTGTCGCATTTGGTAAATTAAATGGACGCATTAGCTCAAAACCATTATCAATTCCAAATAAACATTATTGGAATCTAGCAGCAATTGTTGTTTCTACCATTTTAATGTTTACTTTTGTTGAAGTAAAAAGTGGCGCTGGTGCAACAATTAGTTTGTTGATCATGGCAATTATTGCATTCGTGTTTGGTTTCCATCTTGTTGCTTCAATTGGTGGTGCTGACATGCCTGTTGTTATTTCAATGCTAAATTCTTATTCAGGTTGGGCAGCAGCAGCAGCAGGCTTTATGTTAGGCAATGATCTATTAATTGTAACAGGCGCATTAGTTGGTTCATCAGGCGCAATTCTTTCATATATTATGTGTAAAGCGATGAACCGCTCATTTATTAGTGTTATTGCTGGCGGTTTCGGTAGCGATGGTAGCACAGCTAGTTCATCAGATGAAGAACAAGGTGAATACCGTGAAATGCAACCAGCCGAAGTTGCGCAAACATTAAAAGAAGCCCGCTCAGTTATTATTGTTCCTGGATATGGTATGGCAGTTGCTCAAGCTCAAGGTGCAGTAAGTAATATTACTGAAAGACTACGTGGTATGGGTATAGAAGTTCGTTTTGGTATTCACCCAGTAGCAGGACGTTTACCTGGGCATATGAATGTATTATTAGCCGAAGCAAAAGTCCCTTATGATATTGTATTAGAAATGGATGAAATCAACGATGACTTCCCTGATACTGATGTGGTTTGGGTAATTGGAGCTAACGATACAGTCAACCCAGCGGCAGAAGAAGATCCAAATAGCCCAATAGCAGGCATGCCTGTTCTTGAAGTTTGGAAAGCAAAAACGGTTGTTATTTCTAAACGCTCAATGAATACTGGTTATGCAGGTGTACAAAATCCACTATTCTTTAAAGAAAATAGCTATATGCTATTTGGTGATGCTAAAGACAGTGTTGAAAAAGTACTACAAAACCTTTAAGTATCACTAAAAGTATTACTGCGGCTTTTGCCGCAGTATATTTCTAAAATAGGCACTTAATTTAAATTCACCTTAGCTAAAAAATCGATTATTTGATCCGTTATTTCATGGTGTATCTCTGTCCTTGTGCGATTCCCACCATCTTTACAAATGATTGCTTCTCCTTTAGCCTCTTGCTCTAAAATATCTATAGCATCTGATTTACAAATTTGCATGAAACTAAAATGCGTTGCATCAGGGATAACAATATAAGTTGATAATGATTTTGAAAGAAACTGTTGTAAATAACCAGATTCTAGTTCTACATTCATATCACCAACATCAATACCAGCGCCAATGATTAAAGAAGGAAAAGCAATATTTTTCAAACTATCTGCAGTAAATCCTCTAACTAATCCAGCATCTAAAGAAATAAATGACTTTATTCTCTGATCTGACATGTTTTTATTTAATTGTGGGTTATCCAGTCCAAGTTCATTTACTAACTGGCAAGCTTTTAAATGTGAATGTATAGTGCAATCTTGTTTAAAAAGATCTGTATCAAACCTTGCTCCAGCAAGTGCAGCTACTGTCCAACCGCCAAGGGAATGTCCAATAGATGAAATTTTATTCATATCAATATAGTTTGCCAAAAACTCATCTATTTGTAACGCATCAATAGTTTTACTTAGATCTTGAGGACGTAACCACAATTTAGTAGATTGAGTAATATCTTTATTAAAATAAGTAGTTCCCGGATGATTTGGTGCAGCAACAATATATCCCCTATCTGCCAGTTCATAAGCAAGCCAATTTAAACTTTGCCAACTTCCTCCATAACCATGCGAAATAACAATCAAAGGATGTTTACGATAATTTGAAATAGATGCTGCATTAGGAATGACTTTAGAACCGTAAAAAACGGCATTATCGCCAATAGCTACTGCTCTTTGTTGAGCATCTGTCGGATACCATATTGCAATATTTAAAGGTCTACTGTCTTCTTTGCTATAATAGATTTCCTTAAATCCCACATTTGAATAAGCATAGTTGAAAAAGGGAAAGGACAAAATAAGCGAATAAAGCAAAAAGTATAGTTTAGTCATGAAATTAATTTCTATTTAACAATGTTTCTCCTTTTTTTTAATGCTACAGTATGAATAACAAAAACACAATAAATAGTAATAGTAAAAATCAGTAATTAGTAGATATTCTTATTGAAAATAATTAATTGCTAAACAGCATGAAACTTTAATATTACAACCAAATTAGGGTTTTGAGATGAGGCATATCGATTAATGACTATCTTTTTTGATTTGTTCTTTATGGTATAGATAATAAGCTCCACGAGATACCATTCGTAGTTGAAAAATGAGATCTTCAATTAATTTTTCACGCTGCACCAAATCAAAATCAATCGCTTCTGCACCAGCATTAAATGCAATAGTGACCATCGCTTCTGCTTGAGCTTCATTATAATGGTGAGGCATTTGGTTAGCATTATCAAGATAATCCACAAGTTCGACAATAAAGTGTTGAATTTCACGGGCAATAGCAGATCGAAAAGCGGCTGACGTCCCCGCTTTTTCACGAAGAAGTAATAAAAAGACCTTCGGATTCTTATCAATAAATTCAATAAATGTGGTCACCGATGTCCGTAATACACTACCACCTTTTTCAATACGCTTACGTGCTTGTCGCAATAATTGACGAAGCGTTAAACCGCTTTCATCAACCATGGCTAAACCCAACTCATCCATATCACGAAAATGACGATAAAATGAAGTAGCAGCGATTCCAGCTTCACGCGCTACTTCTCGCAAACTTAAACTTGTAAAACCTTGCTCAGCATTAAGTTGATTAAATGCTGTTTCAATTAAAGTACGGCGAGTTCTTTCTTTTTGTTGAGCACGAACACCACCGGTCTTGATATTTTTCATTTGATAGCTCAGTTATAATATTTTCGATTTACTACCTATCTCTAAATTGATTTGTTTAATAATCGTTCTTTCTCAGCAAATACTTTGGGCATATGCTCTCGGATTGTTTTAGCTATTGTTTCATAACGGGAACGTAATGGTGAACCAGGACGATAAATAAGAGCAATGCTGCGTACAGGTACAGGATCAGTACAAGGAATATAGCAAATATTATCACGAATTCGCTCGTTAGGTATAGCAAGTTCAGGAAATAAAGTAATACCGCGACTAGCAGAAATCATACTCCGAAGCGTTTCAAGACTAGTAGCTTTAAATTGTTTATCTTCATCAACTCCAACTTGAAAACAGTATCCCATTGCATGATCTCGTAAACAGTGACCATCTTCTAACATTAAGAATTTTTTACCTTTTAAGCTAGAAAGTTTAACTGTATTTTTGCTAGCTAATTCATCAGTAGCAGGAACAGTTAAAAACATGGGTTCATCAAATAAAGGTAGTTCAATAAATTGTGATGTTTCTTTGACTTGTGCAATGATTGCGCAATCAAGCTTGCCGCTTTCGAGTTGAGCAACAATATTGGCGGTTTGTGCTTCGTGCAAGTAAAGTTCCAACTGAGGAAAAAAGTCATGTAAAACTGTAATGACATGAGGTAAAAGATAAGGTGCTATAGTAGGGATCAGGCCTACATGCATTGGTCCAGACATTTCTTCGCCTTGACGGCTAGCCATTTCTTTTAAAATTTGGATATTACGCAAAATCTCTTTGGCTTGTTCAACTAGCATCATACCAGTTTGAGTAAATAGTACTTTGCGACTTGTGCGCTCTAATAACATTACGCCTAATTCATCTTCTAATTTTCTAATTTGACCACTGAGAGTTGGTTGACTCACATTGCAAGCATCAGCAGCTTTGCGGAAATGGCGAAATT
This sequence comes from Gilliamella sp. BG2, assembly GCF_046635645.1. Classification (NCBI taxonomy): domain Bacteria; kingdom Pseudomonadati; phylum Pseudomonadota; class Gammaproteobacteria; order Orbales; family Orbaceae; genus Gilliamella; species Gilliamella sp. BG2. The sequence goes on along the minus strand of NZ_JBIDFF010000011.1, from coordinate 70,094 downwards.
CAGCTAACGAAACAAAATATTCCAAATCACGAATGTTCATAATGTCCCCAATAAATTATCAGTTAATGATATATACTCAGAAAACTTCTATTATGTAATAGTTATAACAAATAACATTAAAAGCGCTTTATAATTTATTAAATTATAAAGCGTTATAAATCATATTTTGTGATACAAATAAGTAAAAAGAAGTTCTGAGTACAGTTTTATTCCATCTTAATTAGCTAATTAAATACACTAATCAGAGTAAAACAAAGTTTATTTTTTTTTATTAGATGTTGTTAATATTACTATACGAGACACTATTGTTGATAATTATGTTTAAAAAATCAAATAGAATATTTAAGTCATCTAAAAAAATACAATTTTATTGAACGAAAAAATACCAATTCCAAGAAAAATGGAAACTTATTAGCAATTACTATATAATTGCGCGCTATATTATTATGAAGCAAAAAAACTTTTTGAGGTGCACCATTTTTAAACAAGTTTCACGCTTTTATCGAAAGTTTTTCCACAATGAAGACGAACAAAAAGCTAGCTATGTGTCCATTCCTCGTAATGAACATAATATATCTCGTAAAGAGATTAGTGAAAACGCATTAAAAGTCCTTTATCGATTAAATAAACAAGGGTACGAAGCTTATCTAGTCGGGGGATGTATCAGAGATCTTATCTTAGGTAAAACACCAAAGGATTTCGATATCACAACTAATGCTACGCCAGAACAAATTCAGAAAATTTTCCGTAACTGTCGCTTAGTAGGAAGACGATTTCGTCTTGCTCATATTATATTTGGGAAAGAAATTATTGAAGTTGCAACATTCCGCGGTGAGCACGATTCTCAAAAAGGACAAACCAATATATCTAAACGTTCGCAGTCAGGTATGCTATTACGTGATAATGTCTACGGAACCATTGAGCAAGATGCTATCCGTCGGGATTTCACTATGAATGCACTTTACTATAATGTAAATGATTTTACTTTACGTGATTATTGCGGAGGATTAGAAGATTTACAAAAAGGCATTATTCGATTAATTGGTGATCCGCAAACACGTTATCGAGAAGATCCTGTTAGAATGCTAAGGACAGTCCGTTTTGCCGCAAAACTGAATATGAAAATTGAACTAGCTACTGCTAAGCCAATTAAACAGCTTGCATCATTATTAAGAAACGTACCTTCAGCACGACTTTTTGATGAGTCCATTAAATTATTACAAACTGGGAATGGTTACAAAACTTATAAGTTACTAAGAGAGTATGGCCTTTTTGAACAACTATTTCCTGTTATTGAGCATCTATTTGCTAACAATCCAAACAGTTATTTAGAGAAAATCATCGAACAAGTTTTAAAAAATACTGATTATCGCATTGCCAACAATAAGCGAATTAATCCAGCATTTTTGTTTGCAGTTTTTTTCTGGTATCCAATAATTGAACAAACACAAGCAACGTGTATCGAAAGTGGTTTGCCATTTCATGATTCGTTTTCGATGGCAATTAACGAAGTACTAAGTGAACAATGTAAAAGTATTGCTATACCTAGACGCTTAACGAGCATCATGGGTGATATTTGGCGTTTACAGCTACGAATGAAGAAACGGAATGGTAAACGAGCGTTTGCCATTTTAGAACATCCTAAGTTTAGAGCTGCTTATGACCTTTTAGAAATGCGAGCCTCAATCGAAAAAGGAGAGCTCTTGCAGTTAGCTAGGTGGTGGGATGAGTTTCAAAATACTACAGCCGAAAAAAGAATAGCAATGGTAAAACAGCTTAATAAAATAAATAAACGCATAGGGAAACGTTAATTTTTAATTCGCACTTTTATAAATAACCGCTATAATGCTGCAATTAAAATAATCAAAAATAGCTTTAGAATCATTGATGAAAAATTTAACGCCTTCTCTTATTGCTATAGCCGTTACTCTTTTTTTGTATAATAGCTCTAGTTATGCTTTAGATTTACCTAAAACCGTTGTAAGCAATAATCCTCAATGCCTTATAGACGTTCCTAAGTTTGATCGCCCTTTAGTTAATGGAGATATAGATACTTTACCCGTAAATGCTGAAGCTAATCAACTTGAAGCAATCTACCCTAATATTGCTATATATAAAGGTGAAGTATTAATAGAACAAGGCAACCGAACGGTTCAAGCAGACAAAGTAACAATTGATACTCAAGATAGTAATAATAGAATAGTAACATTAGAAGGTGATATTACTTATCAAGATAATTTAATAAAAATGAAAGGCGATAAAGCATCAATGAATCTAAATAACAACGATGCAGATATGATCCCAAGTGAGTATCATCTTGTCAATAGGCTTGGTCGCGGTAATGCAGATAAAATGCAACTTGAAAAAAATCGTTATGTTATTTTAAAAAAAGGTAGTTTTACATCTTGTCCTATTAATGACAGCACATGGGATATTAAAGGAACGACCGTTATTCATGACAACGAGGAGCAATTTCTAGAGGTCTGGAACGCTGTATTTAGTATTGGTAAAGTGCCTGTTCTATACTCGCCTTATTTACAATTACCAACTGGTAATAAACGCCGTTCAGGATTATTAATGCCTAATTTCGGCTATGACAGTATCGATGGCATTGATTTTTCAATACCTGTTTATTGGAATATTGCACCAAATTATGATGCAACCTTTACCCCAAGAGTATTAGAAAAACGAGGTCTACAATTGCAAACAGAATTTCGTTATTTAAACGAAATAGGTTTAGGTACACTTGCATTTGACTGGCTTCAACACGATACTAAATATAATGAAGATAGAGACAATCGTTTTAATGGTAACAATTATGACGACAATCGTCACCGTTGGTTATTTCATTGGAAAAATGATGAATTAATTAACTATAATTGGCGCTTTTATGCAGATACAACTCGAGTTAGTGACAATCAGTATCTTACAAACTTAAGTTCTAAATACGCCTCCCAAACTGCAGGATATTTAACGCAGTATTATAAAATTGCTTATAATGATGAAAATTGGGATATTATGTTAGGCTATCGACACTTTCAACCATTCCATTCAGAATTAAAAAATTCGCTTTATCAAACTCAACCACAATTGGATATGAATTATTATAATAATGATTTGGGGCCATTCAAATTTAGAGTATTCTCTCAAGTATCTCGCTTCTTGACGTCTGGAAAAAGTAAACCTAAGGCATGGCGAGCACATTTTGAACCAACGCTTAATTATACTTTATCCAATTCTTGGTCATTATTAACCACTGAAACTGGGATTATGGCAACTCATTATAATCAAGATAATATCAATAAAAATATTGAACAATATAAATATTTAGATAAAAAGGTAAATCGCTTTTTGCCTAAGTTTAGCATTGATGGTAAAGTCATCTTCGAGCGTGATGTTCCATTTATTAATGGCTATACGCAAACCTTAGAGCCTCGAGTAAAATATATCTATATTCCCTATCGAAACCAATCTAATATTAGCGACTATGATTCCACTATATTACAGTCAGATTATATTGGTCTATTTAGAGATCAACCATATAGTGGTTTAGATAGGATTGCTTCAACCAATAAAATATCAACTGGTGTAACAACTCGATTTTATGATAATAACAAGGTTGAAAAATTTAACTTATCTATTGGGCAAATTACTTATTTCACCAAATCAAAAACGAGTGAACACAATAATGATTTAGATGAAAACTCCGATACAGGCAGTATTACTTGGGCATCGGATAACTTTTGGCGTATAAGTAATGATATAATCTTTAGAAGTGGCGTTCAGTATGATACTCGAATTGATACAATATCATTAGCCAATGCAATATTTGAATACCGGCCAACTGGCGATAAGTTAATCCAATTATCATACCGATATGCAAACCGTAACTATATTGATACTGTCGATAAGAATCCATTTTATAGAGGCTATAGACAAGATATTTCACAGGCAGGAATGATGACCGCTTGGCCATTATCGCAAACATTCAATGCTGTTGGTTCATATTATTATGACGTTAAATTAGAACAAACTACAGATGGTTCTATCGGATTGAATTATAGTGATTGTTGTTGGGGAACAACAGTACAATATGGTAGAAAATTGACGGACTGGGATAATACTTCTCGCAAAAGTAAATATGAAAATAAACTATCGATTAACTTCGAATTAAAAGGATTGGGTAGCAACCGAGATACCAAAGCTAAAATGCTTAATTTCGGTAAACTACCGTATAATACAGCATTTGAATAAAATATTTTTGTAACTATAAGATTACCAATAAATTTATTACTAGCTGTCTATGCTGAAAAACAAAATGAGTTAAGTGAATATGAAATTATTAAAACTATTTATAGCATTAAATCTAAGCATAACTTTAGGAATTATAACTCCGTTATCTGCTAATGCTGCTCCGAAAGTTGTAGAACAAGTTGCTGCGGTTGTTAATAACAATGTCATTTTAGAAAGTGATGTTAATGATATGTTAAAAACGATTAAAGCTAGCTCAGATCCTAAAAATCTACCTAATGATAAAATACTTAGACAACAAATTATTGAACGTTTAATTATTGAAAATCTAATTTTGCAAAAAGCAGCTAAAGCTAAAATTACAGTTAGTGATGACGAGGTAACTGATGCTATTAATAGAATTGCAGCAGAAAATGGTATGAGCATCGACCAACTTAGAAGTAGACTTTCGATGATGAGAATAAGTTATGGTGCCTATCGTGAAAGAATTCACAATGATATGCTAATAGATAAGACTCGAATGCATGAAGTTAGATCAAGAGTCAGAATTTCAGAAAAAGAAATAGAAAATTTAGCAAAAAATATTGCTCGTCAACCAACCAATAATATTGATGTAAAAATAAGCCATATTTTGATTTCTGTTCCAGAAAAAGCATCAAAACAACAAATTGATAATGCAACAAATAAAGCACGAGATATCATTAATCGAGCTCAAAAAGGGGAAAGTTTTGCTAAATTAGCCACTTCATATTCAAACGATGATTTTGCATTAAAAGGTGGTAGTATGGGGTGGCGTAAACTTAATGAATTACCTACTATCTTTGAAGAGCGATTAGTACGAGCTACAAAAGGTAGTATTATTGGACCTATCCGTTCTGGGGTTGGTCTACATATTCTAAAAGTTGATGATACTCGTTCAGAAGCACCAAGAACCTTCACAATTGAAGAGGTAAATGCGCGCCATATACTGATTAAAACAAATGTATTAGTCACCGACCAAATTGCAAAACAAAAGCTAAGTGATATCCGTAAATCAATTACTAGTGGAGCCACAACTTTTGAAGCAGCAGCTAAAGCTAACTCTGAAGATACAGGCTCGGCAAGTAAAGGGGGCAACTTAGGTTGGAATCGTCCTGAAATTTATGATAATAGCTTTAGGACTGCTCTGATTCAGTTAAAAAAAGGAGAAATTAGCCAACCAATAAAATCAGCCTACGGTTGGCACTTAATCCAATTAATTGATAAAAGAAAAGCTGATGGAACAAATGCAATGAATAAAGATCAAGCTTATCGACTTATTTTTAATCGTAAATTTTCTGAAGAAGCCCAAGTATGGATTCAAGAAATAAAAGGTGACGCTTATATTAAAATCACAGGTGAAGATAAACATGAATAACCGTGTTCACCAAGGGCATTTTGCCCGTAAAAGATTCGGGCAAAATTTTTTACATGATGATTACATTATCGAAAGTATTGTTTCAGCTATACAACCTAAAAAAGATCAAGCACTAGTCGAAATCGGTCCTGGGCTTGCGGCATTAACAATACCTATCAGTAAACATATTGATCATTTGACAGTTATAGAGATAGATAGAGATCTAGCTAATAGATTAATTGAAAATCCATTTTTAAATAATAAATTAACGGTTATTGAACAAGATGCCCTGACCTTTGACTTTAATCAGTTAGCCGATCAATTAGGTAAACCATTAAGAGTATTTGGTAACTTACCTTATAATATCTCGACACCGTTAATGTTTCATTTATTTGAACATACAAATATCATCACTGACATGCATTTTATGCTACAAAAAGAAGTAGTAACTCGCTTAGTTGCATCGCCTAACAGTAAACATTATGGTAGATTGAGCGTTATGGCTCAATATTATTGTCAGATTATTCCTGTTCTTGAAGTACCACCAACATCATTTAAACCTGCTCCAAAAGTTGACTCTGCTGTTGTTAAATTAATACCTTATAAAGAAAAGCCTTATCTTGTTAATGATATAAAAATACTTTCTCGCGTAACTACAGAGGCATTTAACCAACGACGTAAAACTATCCGTAACAGTTTAAGTAACTTGTTTACTGTTGAACAATTAACTGAATTAAATATTGATCCTAATTTACGTGCCGAAAACTTAACAGTACAGCAATACTGTCAACTTGCAAATTCATGGAGTTAACAGGAATGGCAAACTTACTTATTGGTGATATTCATGGTTGTTATGATGAGTTTATGCGCTTACTTGAAAAAGTGAAATTCTCATCATCGGATATTTTATGGTTAACAGGTGATCTAGTTGCTAGAGGTCCAAAATCATTAGAAGTTCTAAGATTTGTTAAACATAATGCTAACCAAATTCGATTGGTATTAGGTAATCATGACCTACATTTATTATCAATTTATGCCAATGTTACCCCTTCTAAAAAGAAGGATAATCTTGATGAAATTATTCGTGCACCAGATTTTGGTGAATTAATGGAATGGCTGCGTAGACAGCCATTGGTCCAAATTGACGAATCATTAAAGTTAATTATGACCCACGCTGGTATTTCACCACAATGGGATATCGAAACACTAAAAAAATGTGCTTATGATCTGAATGTTATGCTATCTAGTGATTCCTATATCCTATTCCTTGATAAAATGTATGGCAACTTTCCGGATGAATGGTTTCCTGAACTACAAGGATTAGATAGATTGCGTTATATTGCTAATGCATTAACTCGTATGCGTTTTTGTTATGAAGATGGTCGATTAGATTTTTATTACAAAAAATCACCTGAGCAAGCACCTTCGAAACTTAAACCTTGGTTTTTATTACCAAGCAAAATTCCAAACGAGTATGCAGTTGCCTTTGGCCACTGGGCTGCATTAAATGGAAAAGGTACACCAGATAATGTTTATGCACTCGATACAGGATGTTGTTGGGGGGGGAAATTAACGTGCTTACGATTTGAAGATAAAAAATACTTTAAAAAGAAAAATATTGAAGTAAAAAATTAGATAAACTATCTATGAAAGGATCATTTATTATGTCTGCTTTATCTGTCATTAAATCAATATGGAAAGTGATTAACTTAATAAGAGAAATATTTCTTAATCTAATATTTCTAATTATTATTATTTTAATCTTTAGTGTCATCGCATTAGTCCAAGAAACACAAAAAAAAGAAATTATTCCACAATATGGATCATTGGTGTTGGATATTGAAGGAGTAATTGTTGACAATACATTATACGGTGATGAAATTTATGCTTTACAAAGCAAAATCTACGGTAAGAAAGTAAACACTTCTCGGGAAAATAGTTTATTTGAATTAACTCAAAAAATAGCTCAAGCCACAGCAGATCCAAAGATTACAAGTATGGTTCTTAAATTAGATCATTTTGTCGGTGCTGATGTGAGTTCGCTACAGTATATTGGTAAATATTTAACCAAATTTAGTAAGGCGAATAAACCAATTTATGCTTATGGTTCTAACTTCAATCAAAGCCAATATTATTTAGCCAGCTATGCTGATAAAATATATTTAACACCACTTGGCTCAGTTAATGTATATGGTCTAGCGGCCAACAATCTATACTATAAAACTTTGCTTGATAATTTAAAAATTAACACACATGTTTTTAGAGTAGGAACTTATAAGTCAGCCATCGAACCATTTATTCGTGATGACATGTCAGAAGAAGCAAAAAGCAATACGACACGTTGGTTAACACTTATGTGGAACAATTATCTTCAAGACATTTCAACACAACGGAAAAAGGCCGATACTCAATTGGTTCCAACTCCAGAGGCTATGTTGACCAATTTAAAAGAGGCTAATGGTAATATGGCTCAATATGCTATGTCTAATGGATTGGTCGATGAAATTGCATCTAATTACCAATTTGAATCTGAGCTTAATAAGCAGCATCAAATCAGCATTTATGATTATCAACTTAAGTCAAAAGATACAAATTTAGATAGCGATAACGGAAGCAATAAACCACTAATTGCGGTTGTATTTGTAAATGGCACTATTACCGATGGTGAAAATAGTAGTAATATCGCTGGTAGTCGAGACATTGTTGAACAATTGAGAAATATCCGTATAAACTTAAATAAACATAACACACAAGCAATAGTATTGCGAGTAAATAGCCCAGGAGGAAGTGTGGATGCGTCAGAAGCAATTCGTAGTGAATTAGAAGTATTACGTGATTACCAGATTCCTGTTGTTATCTCTATGGGAGGAATGGCTGCATCGGGTGGATACTGGATATCAACTGCATCGGATTACATAGTTGCAAGCCCAAATACAATTACTGGCTCTATTGGTATCTTCGGTATTATTCCAACATTCGAAAAATCTTTATCTCATATTGGTGTTTATAGCGATGGTGTAACTACCTCTCCATTAGCAAGTAATAACTTTGCGCAAGATCTACCAACCGAAATGAACCAACTAATTCAATTAAATATTGATAATGGCTATCAAACATTTATTTCGTTAGTAGCAAAAGCACGAAATATGACAACCGAACAAGTCGATAAAATTGGACAAGGACAAGTTTGGTTAGGTTCAGAAGCAAGTAAGATTGGACTTGTTGATAAATTAGGTGACTTTGATGATGCGATTGAAACAGCTGCAACATTAGCTAATTTAACTGATTATGAAATTGACTGGCAAAAACCAAAAGGAAATTGGTTTAATGCATTTTATTCAGATATGATAGCCATGTTACCTAAATCAACGGCAGAAATATTTTTTGAACAACTTCCTGCAGCAAAACAACTTCAACAGCATGTTTCTTTATGGAATAAGTTTAATGATCCACAAAATCGCTATATTTATTGCTTAAATTGTGCTGATGTTCGTTAATATACTTTTGCTTATTATCTGCCACTGTTGTGGCAGATAATAATTTCTTTCTCACTCTAATTTATAATTTGAGGAAAAACGTGAGTTGTTTTACTGCACGATTAAAATAATCTTCTAAACTACTTATAGGCAGTTGCTTAAAATCTGGTTTTATCTCTTTCAAATTATTAAATATTTGCTTATTATATGGTATCTTGATATAAAGGATATATACGTTTTTTGCCTTCTAATTCATTTGAAGGCAAGTTGGTTTAGTATATTTTTGATTGATAAGATGACTATTACAAAATCTAACAAATGAAATACTGTGAATTTTCAATTAATCATAAAACAGTATAAAATCCTGAATATTTTTTACAAAATATAACCCCAAAAGTGAATAGTTATGTAAATACCTTATAGTTAGTTTACAACTTAGGTTAAAATTTGTTGCTTGTTTTAGTGTTTTATATCCAGTAAGACTATTGTCAAATAGCCACAAAAAGCGCAAATAATTCCTACAATTAAATATATATCTTATTTATCTCCCTTGTATTTCACTAGCTGGTAGAAGTTTAGTTGCCATTGATAAAATTTAATAATGAAGGTATTAATTGTAAAATTGAAAAAAGTATTAATAATTCAAACTAAAATAATCAGTAAAAATAGCGTACAATAGCGCAATATTAAACACAAGCTTATTATAAATAGATTAGGAATTTAGTATGACCGGCAAATTTATTGTCGTCGAAGGGCTTGAAGGGGCAGGTAAGACCACCGCTATTGATATCGTTGCTCGTATTTTAAATCGACACAATATTGGCGATTTGCAGTTTACTCGAGAGCCAGGTGGAACAGCGATTGCTGAGGCATTACGCAATATTATTAAAAATGGTTTAGATAATGAGCTTTTGACTGATAAAGCCGAATTATTGATGTTATATGCCGCACGTATTCAGCTGATCGATAATGTAATTAAACCAGCACTTCATGCAGGTAGATGGGTTATTGGTGATCGTCATGACTTATCAACGCAAGCTTATCAAGGAGGTGGGCGCCAGTTAGATAAAGTTTTTATGATGACATTGAAAAAACAAGTGTTAGGTGATTTTAAACCTGATCTTACTTTATATTTGGATATTGATCCTCAAATAGGATTAATGCGAGCAAGATCTCGAGGTAAACTCGATCGCATCGAGCAACAGTCATTGCCGTTTTTTGAACGAACTCGTCAAAGTTATTTAGAACTTGCTAAACAAGATAAAACCATCATTACAGTTGATGCAGGAAAATCAATCGACAATGTGAATGGGCAAATTGAACAAATTTTAACTGCATGGTTAACTAAACAGGTTGATATTGAATGATCTTAAATGACTATCCTTGGCTTTCTTTGCCGTATCAGCAATTAGCTTCTGGAATTATGCACAAACGGGCTCATCATGCTTTATTAATTAATTATGTCCAAGGTAGTGGTGAAGATGAGTTTGTTTCAAAGATTGCAAGCCGTTTATTATGCCAATCTTCACAGCAATTGGAGCCGTGCTTAAACTGCCATAGTTGCCAATTATTTTTGTCTCACCATCACCCTGATTATTATGTAATAACCAATGAACAATCTAAACAGTCAATAGGTATTGATCAAATCCGTAAAATATCAAACAAAGTTTACGAAAAATCTCAGCAAGGTGGAAATAAAGTTATTTGGATAAAAAACGCAGCTTTAATGACCGAAGCTGCCGCCAATGCATTGTTAAAAACGTTAGAAGAACCACCAGAAAACACATATTTTATTTTAAGTGATGAACATAACAGCAAATTGCTTCCAACAATTCACAGTCGCTGTTTTTCTTATTTTTTACCTATTCCTAAATTGGAACAATCCATTGAATGGTTAAAAAGTCAACGCAATCAGCAATACAGCGATAATGAGCTTGCTTCAGCATTATTATTGAGCGAAAATGCACCTCTAAAAGCACTTGCACTATTGGTACCTGAAAAGTGGCAACAACGAAAAGCATTTTGTGATCATTTGTTAGAAGTTGTACCACAAAACAATTATTGGCAACTAGCTAAAACCTTTGATCATGAAGAATTTATTGAAAGAGTTATTTGGTTTTGTGCTTTATTAAGTGATGCGCTTAAAGCGAAGCAAAAAGTGGGGCGTTTTATTGTTAATCGTGATCAAGTCCCATTGGTTCGACTGCTCGCCACTAAAAGCAATGAAAAAATTTCTGAGCTCTATAATTTATGGTTGCAGGCAAGAAATCAGTTATTAACTGTTACTGGATTGAATAAAGAATTGATTGTTTATAATGTACTTGCTCAATCCGAATTGATTAGCTAGCAAAAAGTAAAGTATTTTATAAAGGGTTTAGTCAAAAATTTTCAGTAAAGTATACTGTTAAGTAATAAGGATTGCAGTGAGTTATTTATCTATAGAGTTTGGTTTACTCTTTATCGCTTTCTTTGCCTTGTATTGGGGATGTCACTTATCACCCAAAATACAAAATATTCTACTTTTAGTAGCAAGTTATCTTATTGTTGGCAGTTATAGCTGGCAATTTTCGCTTATCCTTTTTATTTATACATGTGCAATCTATTTGTTCTCAGTACTGATTGCTACATCTGAGCGTCACTCAAAACGATGGTTAATTTTAGGATTATGCTTATCAATAATTAATCTGGCGTTGTTTAAATATTTTGATTTTTTTCGTTATGAGTTGCAGGATCTACTTAATTTATTAAATTTACCAGTTTTACTACCTGTTATAACCGTACTAATTCCAATAGGCATCTCATTTTATACTTTCCATTCGGTAAGTTATTTAGTCTCGGTAAAAAAGAAAGAGTTACCCGTCGCTAACTTTTGGGATTTTGCCTTATTTTTGTCTTTTTTTCCAAGTATTATTGCAGGTCCTATTAACCGAGCTAAAGAATTTTTACCTCAAATTAGCATCAGTCAGCCTCGTAAAATTTTAGAGCCATTTCGTGCATTTACGTTGCTTATCTTGGCCGTAATCAAGGTTTACTGTTTAGGTGGTTTAATCAATGAATATTGGGTTAAACCAATATTTGCTAACCCGTTAGAATTTAGTGTAATTGATTTACTAGTAGGTCTTTATTCTTATGCAATGCAAATTTATTTAAATTTTTCAGGGTATACTGATTTAGTTACAGGTATTGCCTTATTGCTAGGATTTCGTTTACCAATTAACTTTAATTTCCCTTATTTAGCATTAAATTTGAGAGATTTTTGGGCACGTTGGCATATTAGCTTATCTCGTTGGATTCGCGATTATATTTATATTCCTTTAGGAGGAAGTCGTCGAGGTTTTATTCGGACTCAAATCAATGTCATGTTGGCAATGTTACTATCTGGATTATGGCATGGCGCTGGCATTAATTTTATTATTTGGGGGGCATGTCACGGCATTGGTATTGTGGCACTCAACATTGGCGATCGTTATTTTGGGCAAGATTGGATAGCTACACGTTCACCATGGATAGCACGGTTATTAACATGGCATTATGTCTGTTTCACATGGTTATTTTTTAATAGTGACAGTTTACCTGATTCAGTAGATTATATGACAGCATTAATGCATAACTTCTTGATAGAACCACATCATGCAGGGGCATTTTTAGTGATTTGTTTCATTTACTTTGCCTACCCGATGTGTAAAACTTTTACTGATTGGTTTATTATGCAGTTAACCAAAATACCGCATTTATATTTACCATTGATTTTTATTTTAATTCTGTGGTTGGTTATTTATATTGCACCATCAGGTATGCCAAACTTTATTTACGCTAATTTTTAATTATATTAATTTAATTATGATGATATATAAAAAATCGTTCTCAAAAAATAATAAAAAACCAAAATCTAGTTTGAAACGGCAACGTCATAAATCGCTGAATAAAAGTGTAATTAAAAAAAATCTTCACAAAAAAACAAACACACCTCTCGTTTTTACTGGCAGCCCTTTATCAGCTCGTTATATATTAGTTATAATGTCTGTTACTGCTATTGCATTAATTGCGATTTATTATAAATCTATATTGATTTATTGCCAGCAAGCATACCATACTGATTTATTTGATGGTAATACGATTGCTTCCCAAGAAATTTCATCACAAGATATTGAAAAAAACTACATTGATGAGCAAAATGATCAAGAACATATAATCACACAAGCATCAACTTCACTTACTCAACCGATTGATGTTGCTTTACCCGTTACTGAAAATAAAACATCCAAGTTAGCAACGGATGAGTTTGATGAGATAAAACAAAATAAAAAAATCGAAGAAGTAGTTACAGACAAAAATCTAAAAAGTGAAGATACTGGTGCGGATTACAATTTAGAGATATATTCTGATACTACTAATCAAAATAAGCAAGAAATAGTATCTGTACTTCAAGATAGGAATGATGAAGTTCATAAGGATATTGAATCAATCCATGAACCACTACCGATTGTTCTAACAAGTAATGATAAGGTATTTTTTGCAGGTGACTCTTTAATGCAAGGCGTTGCACCATATGTAAAAAAAATGTTGTTTAAGCAGTATAAAATAGAAAGTATTGATTTGAGCAAACAAAGTACAGGACTTGCTTATCCAAGTGCCTTCGATTGGCCAAAAACAATTAATGATAATTTAATTGCTGATCCTTCAATAAAATTATTGGTCGTTTTTCTTGGTGCTAATGATCCTTGGGATTTTCCTGTTAAAGGTTATGCCAAATACGCTAAATTTAAATCTGAATTATGGGAAGAGCACTACCGTTTGCGTATTGCATCTATTTTAAATAGTGCTATAGAAAATGATGTTCAAGTACTTTGGCTTGCTGCGCCTTGTATGCGTAAACACAAATTAAATAATGGAATGGTTTATCTAAATAATTTATATAAATCTGAAATAGAAAAAACTCAACAACATTTCTTAACAACAAACGAATTATTGGGTTGCACATACGAAAAGTTCAGTAATTTCATAGAAACCGATAAAGCCAAAATTAAAGTAAGAGTTGATGATGGGGTTCATTTTACACCAACTGGTCAAAAAATTTTGGCAAAAGCGATTATGGAACAAATAATTTATAAAGAATTAGAGGATACCTTTAATGATTAAATCTTTAAAGTATATTATAACCGTAATTGCAGTAACAATTACCGTTGGTTGTAGTGTAGCTGAAAGTAAAACCACCACGGTATCTACTATTGTTGATTTTGGTGATCCTAATGCTAAACAATTTGCAATGCGTTTAAAATCGTTAGAGGATAATAAAAAAACGGATCAAGTGGTCAATATTACTCAATTTGGTGATTCGCATTCAGCCGCTGATTTTTTTACTGGTGAGTTAAGAACATTAATGCAACAAAAGTATGGTAATGCTGGTATTGGCTGGATAACGCCTGTAGCTATAAAAGGACAAAGCCATGCAGCTGTTACGTGGAGTTCTAAAAATTGGAATGTGCTAAGTAGCCGAACTTTAAGTAACTTAGATTTTCCTATGGGTGGTTTTATTGCTAAACCAAATAAAGATTTAGCCACTATCCGAATTACACCAAGAGGCTCTAATAATAAAGATTGGCAAGTTAAGTTAACCTTTAAAGCACTTAAAAATAACACAAATTCATTAGCGCTTTATGATGCTAATAATCATAAAATTAATTTAAGCAATACTCCAAAATCAAATACTTGGCAAACAGCTTCGGTTGTTTCTAAAATGCCATTGGTTATAAAAGGTCAAAAAGATATAGAGCTTGGTGGAATTTGGTTGACTCGTTATCAACAACCAGGTGTTATTGTTTCATCTATTGCCACTAATGGAGCTAAACAGACAATTTGGCAAAAGTGGGGGAAAGATTGGTTTAAAGAACTGTCTATATCACAAAGTGATTTAATTATTTTAGAATACGGGACAAATGAAAGTTTTGATGGAGCATTAGATGCTAATCAATATCGAAAAAATTTAGTGAATAATATTAGACTGATTCGTAAAACATTACCCAATGCTACGATCTTGATAATGACACCGCCTGATACTATGGCAAATGAAACAAATATGCCTAAGTCTTTTGCAAAGATAATGGATATTCAAAAACAAGTTGCTAAATCTGAAAAAACATTATTTTGGGATTGGCAAGTGGCAATGGGGGGAAAGTATTCTATTAAGCAGTGGCGAAAACGGGGGTTAGCACGCCCAGATTTAGTGCATCAAACTTTACGAGGTTATAAAGAAAGCGCTCGTATTTTTTATGCTGATTTGAATGAATTTGTTAGAAAGAATAGCTAAGAATTTTGATTAGAAGGAATAAATGAGTTATGGCATCACCAATTATTGTTGCAGTTGATTTTCCAGATGTTAAATCGGCATGGAATTTTATTGATCGTGTAGATCCCAAAGATTGTCGCATTAAAATTGGTAAAGAGCTTTTTACACATGCAGGACCTGACTTTATCAAGCAAATTATGAAAAAAGGTTTTGATGTTTTTTTAGATCTTAAATTCCATGATATTCCAAATACTGTCGCAAAAGCAATTGCTGCAACTGCTGACCTTGGTGTGTGGATGACCAATGTTCATGCTAGCGGTGGTTCACGCATGATGACAGCTGCTAAAGATGCGCTTTATTCATATGGTAAAGATGCCCCTATTTTGATTGCAGTAACAGTATTAACTAGCATGGAGTTAGCAGATCTACAAGAAATTGGTATTAACGTATCACCTTTAGAGCAAGCAACCAGATTAGCAATACTTGCTAAAAACTGCGGGCTTGATGGTGTAGTATGTTCAGCGAAAGAAGTACAAAGTTTTAAAACCCGTTTGGGTAGTGATTTTAAATTGGTGACACCAGGTATTAGACCAGTGGGTACTAATTCTGATGACCAAAGGCGTATTATGACACCTCAGCGAGCTCAAGCTGCAGGTTCTGATTATTTAGTCATTGGACGCCCAATTACCCAAGCAGAAGATCCTGCTAAAGCTTTACAAACAATTTTAGCAACACTAGATACAAGTAAGAGTTAATAATATTATTATGTCTGATAATTCAATTGTTTACTCGACCGATAAAGGTCGAATTAAACCGACCCAAACACTTATCTCACGCCCTAAGGGGGATGGTATTATTCGAATTCAACGACAAACATCAGGCCGTAAAGGTAAAGGTGTTTGTGTTATTACTGGATTTGATATCGATCATACTCAATTATTACAGTTAGCAGCAGAATTAAAAAAACGTTGTGGTTGTGGGGGAGCAGTTAAAGATGATGTTATTGAAATACAAGGTGATAAACGTGATTTATTAAAGTCATTGCTAGAAGATAAAGGATTTAAAGTAAAGCTAGCAGGTGGCTGATTTAGTTTATAAAATTAGCGCCCACAATAAAAATGGACGCTAATTACAGCACAATAGATTTTAATTAGAACGATAACTACGCATTTTTTTACTGATCTCTCGACGTTCTTTTGAAATTTCAGCATTTTTAATAATGTAATCATCAACACGATCATCGTAATCGCTTTTCATGTTCGCAATAATTGCTTGAAGCTCTTCATAAGTCATATCTGGTTTAATATATTCGCTCAAGTTTTCAAGTAGCAGTACTCTTTTTTGGTTGTCACGAATTTTCTTTTCGTTATCTGATATTTCACGTTTTAATTTATTCAAACGGCGTGATAAACGAATGTATTCTAATACATCTTGAAACGATGGTGCGGTTGTTTTTTCCTTGTCCATCTATAACCCCTTATTTCAAAAAATGGAAAATAAACTTTTACCAATTATATACCAATAATTTTTTAAGATCATATTAATTATATTTTTAAACAAAATGATATTTCAGTAGATTAGTTATCTGTTGAGTGTTAGCTATTTTAAATTCGATTTTAAGCAGATTTTATTTCTAAATCTTTATCAAAATATTTTTTTATTTTATAAGGTTATTTGCAAAATAACATAAAAATAAAAACAGCTATTAAGAATTAGTGCAAAGTATTGTACAATACCTTCAAATTTGTAAAAAGTGCCAGAATGAGAGAATCATAATGAGCTGGATTGAAAAAATTCTTAGTAAAAATAATATATCGTCAGATCATAAAAAGGCGAATATTCCTGGTGGCGTTTGGACAAAATGCACTAACTGTGATCAAGTCATTTATCAAGCTGAACTCGATCTTAATTTAGAGGTCTGTCCAAAATGTGATCACCATATGCATATCCCTGCCCGAGTGCGTTTATATCGTTTTTTAGACGAAGGTTCGGATATCGAAATTGGTGCAGATCTTATGCCTAAAGATATCTTAAAATTTAAAGATACTAAAAAATATAAAGATCGATTAACAGCAGCTCAAAAAGAAACTCACGAAAAAGAAGCAATGGTTGTCATGAAGGGAACATTGCTTGGCGTACCAGTAGTTGTTGCTTGTTTTGAATTTGCTTTCATTGGTGGTTCAATGTCTTCTGTTGTTGGTGCATTATTCACTCGCGCCGCAGAGCAGGCCATTGAGGATAAATGCCCTTTAATTTGCTTTTCAACAAGTGGTGGTGCACGAATGCAAGAGGCGCTATTCTCATTAATGCAAATGGCAAAGACGAGCGCTATTCTTGCTAAAATGCAAGATGAAGGTTTACCATATATTTCAGTAATGACCGACCCTACCATGGGAGGTGTATCGGCAAGTCTGGCAATGTTGGGTGACATTAATATTGCTGAACCTAAAGCACTAATTGGTTTTGCTGGTCCTCGAGTGATTCAACAAACTGTTCGTGAAACATTACCAGAAGGTTTTCAACGTAGTGAATTTTTACTTGAAAAAGGGGCAATTGATATGATCATTCATCGCAAAGATATGCGTTCTAAAATTGCCAGTTTAGTAACAAAATTAATGAAACTACCTGATCCGTTTAATGAAGTTACTCTTAACGAGACAGCTTAATTGAGTATGACAAATAACCAACTGAATGCCATGTCAGATCTAAAGACATGGCTTTATTATTTAGAACAACTACATCCTATAACTATTGACTTAGGTTTAGAACGAGTAAAAGCTGTAGCTCAGCGCCTAGATTTATTACAACCAGCGCCTTATATTTTTACCGTTGCTGGCACTAATGGCAAAGGAACAACTTGTCGAACGCTTGAAATGATATTACTTGAAGCGAATTTAAAAGTTGGTGTTTATAGCTCTCCCCATTTATTACGTTTTACTGAACGGGTACGTATTAATAATCAAGAATCAAGTGAACAACAAACCGTAAAAGCCTTTGTAGAAATAGAACAAGCCAGAGGTGATATATCGCTTACCTATTTTGAATATGCAACACTTGCTGCACTTTATCAATTTAAACAAGCAAAATTAGATGTAGTTATATTAGAAGTTGGTCTTGGTGGGCGACTTGATGCAACTAATATCGTTGATGCTGATGTGGCAGTTATTACAACTATTGGTATTGATCATGTTGATTATTTAGGTGATACCCGTGAAAGTATCGGACGTGAAAAAGCAGGCATTTTTAAACCTAAAAGTATTGCTATTGTTGGTGAGCCAGATGTACCAGCATCTATTTTAAATGTGGCTAAATCTGTGAATTGCTCTATTTATAGGGTAAATTGTGATTGGCGTTACCAACAACTTAATAAAGATTTATGGTCATTTGAATCGGCAATAAGACAGTATAAAAATTTACCTATTGCCAATGTTCCTTTAGCTAATGCAGCAACTGCAATTGCAGCTATAAGTTATTCATCACTTAAAATAACACAAGATGAAATAACTAAAGGATTGGCAAAATCAAATTTAATCGGGCGTTTTCAAATTATTCAAACATCGCCACTGGTTATTCTTGATGTAGCACATAACCCACATGCAGCAGCTTATTTAACACAACAATTAGAAAAACTAAAAGCAGAATATTTGCAAGTAGGCAAAGTTAGATTTGTTGTTGGTATGCTTAAGGATAAAGATATTAAAAGTACCTTATCCATCTTAAAAGGTGATAGATGGTATTGTGCTTCACTTTATGGTGAACGAGGTTGTAGTGCTGAAGTATTAAAACAGCACTTATTTAATGAAGGTGAGTTTAATGTATCAGCATTTGATACTGTATCTAAAGCCTATCAAAAGGCAATGCAAGATGCTAAAGAAGATGATATCATCGTGGTATGTGGCTCATTTCATACTGTATCGGATGTGTTAACTGAAATTGAGCATTAAGTGGAATTAGTCATGGTAGACAATCAAGAAAATAATCCCAATAGAGTAAGAAATTGCCTTGTAGGTTTTGCTACATTACTACTTATTATTGCAGCAATAGTCCCGTGGATTATAACGGATAAACCTAACTTACGAACGACAACAACACCAATTTTGCAACCTGAAGTGGTTACGCAGCAAAATCAAGTGGTAGTACCATCTGATGATGTTGATGACAATTTTACCCATAATATATCAGATGTTCCTTACCTATCTGGCTCAGATCAAGATCTAAATTCATCAGCTTCATCTGATATTGTTGATGATACTGACGATTCAACAAATATAATTCAACCTTCAATGTCACAGCAAGAATCTAAACCTTATATGATCCAACTTACGGCTTTAAAAAATAAACAAAAAATAGAAGAGTTAATTGCATTATTACGATTAAATAATTATAGCGTTAGAACAATACCTGATAACCCAGAACCTAATCAGTTAATTAAGTTACAGGTTGGCCCTTATGCTAAAAAAGAGCAAGCTGAACAAGTCATTATTAATTTAAATAACCTAACAAAATTAGAAGGTATTATTATTACTAATTGACCGTTGTGCTACTTGTTTTTAAGTTGTAAAGAATAATTATTATTAATAAAAAGTTGTGAGTTATTATGATGAACTGGGCTGATTTTACGATTATTGGTGTAATTGCTTTTTCTGCATTAATTAGCGTTGTTCGAGGTTTTGTTCGAGAAGCGTTATCATTAGTTAGCTGGATATTAGCTTTTTTTATTTCCAGTCAATTTTATATTTATATTACTGATTATTTAACTTATTTTGATAGTGATGTTATACGTATTGCTGTAGCAATTGTTATTTTATTTATTGCTACCTTATTGGTTTGTTCGATTGTGTCTTATGTTATTGGACAATTATTAAAAAAAACGGGATTATCTGGTACTGATCGTTTATTAGGTATCTGTTTTGGTGTATTACGAGGCGTTTTAGTTGTTGCAGCTATTCTTTTTTTAGTTGATACTTTTACGCCGTTATCACAATCACCTTACTGGATTCAATCTCAGCTAATCCCGCATTTTAGTTTTATTATTCGCTGGTTTTTTGATTTTATACAACAGTCTTCTTCGTTTTTAATACAATAAATTTGGGGTAACCATAGTATGTGTGGTGTTGTTGGTATTGTTGGGAATAGTTCTGTTAATCAATCTATTTATGATGCATTGACTGTTTTGCAACATCGAGGGCAAGATGCAGCAGGTATTGTGACTATCGATAATCAAAATCGATTTCGTTTACGCAAAGCGAATGGTTTAGTCAAAGATGTGTTTCAAGAGCATCATATGCAACGGTTGCAAGGTAATTTGGGCATAGGACATATTCGTTATCCTACCGCAGGTAGCTCAAGCCCATCCGAAGCGCAACCTTTTTATGTCAATTCACCTTATGGTATTGCGCTTGCTCATAATGGAAATTTAACCAATACTGATCAGTTGCGTAATAAAGTGTTCGAACTTGCAAGGCGTCATATTAATACCAATTCCGACTCAGAGGTGCTACTCAATATTCTTGCTAATGAACTTGACAAATTTCCCACCTATCCACTAACTGCCGACAATATTTTTACAGCAATACATAATGTTCATAACATAATTAAAGGCGCATATGCCTGTGTTGCAATGATTATTGGGCATGGTCTTGTTGCTTTTCGTGATCCTTATGGAATACGGCCATTAGTTATTGGTAAACGGGTACTTGAGAATCAGAAAATTGAGTACATGGTTGCCTCTGAAAGTGTAGCATTAGATATTCTCGATTTTGAGTTTATACGTGATGTCGAACCAGGTGAGGCAATTTATATTACTCAAGATGGACAATTATATTCTCAGCAATGTTCGGATAACCCTCAATATTATCCATGTATTTTTGAATATGTTTATTTTGCAAGACCTGATTCTTTAATGAATGGTGTCTCAGTTTATCAATCACGTATTCAAATGGGGCAAAAATTGGGGGCTAAAATAGCAAGAGAATGGAAAGATGTTGATATTGATGTAGTCATCCCTATTCCCGAAACATCTTGTGATGCCGCTCTTGAAATTGCACGTATTTTAAATAAACCTTACCGGCAAGGGTTTGTTAAAAATCGCTATGTTGGACGCACCTTTATTATGCCAGGGCAAAGCGCACGTAAATTGTCTGTAAGACGAAAACTCAATGCTAACCGTATTGAATTTGAAGGTAAAAATGTCTTATTAGTTGATGATTCGATTGTACGAGGAACAACCTCAAAAGAAATTCTCGAAATGGTACGTTCTGTTGGAGCTAAAAAAGTCTATTTAGCGTCTGCTGCGCCAGAAATCAGGCATCCAAATGTTTATGGGATAGATATGCCGGTTGCCCGTGAACTTATTGCTTATAACCGAACAGTTGATGAAATAGCAAAAAATATCGGTGCTGATAAGGTTATATTTCAAGATTTATCTGATTTAATTAATTCAATTACAGAACAAAACTCCAACATTCATCATTTAGAGTGTTCTGTTTTTGATGGAAAATATGTTACTGAAGGAATTGATGATAGCTATTTATCATTATTAGAACAGAAAAGAAATGAAACTAAAAAATCTTCAGACATTAAAGAATCAGAAAACCTAGAGATTTATAATGAAGGTTAATAAATTGTGAAAATATAAAATACAATATAAAGGCCTAAAATTATCAATTAGGTCTTTTTTTATTTAGAGAATAATTTTATAATTTATTTAGCTAGTTACCTACAATAAATTCTTTAATATCAAAAGAAATAGCAATTCCTCACTACTCAACTAGATCTACATCCACTATTAAATTTACAAAACTTTACAAATCTTAATAAATCTTTACTTAATAAATTGAATAATAATGATAAATAAAAAATATATAAAAAACTCAACAAAAAACATAACAAAAAGGTAATAAATTATTTTGATAAATGACATTTTTGTAATAGAATTGCAAAAATTAAAAAATAGTTGTAAAAATCTAAATAGTAAAAGTTAATAAGAAATAATTATATTGCTATTTAAAATTAGAAATTGATATTGGCAATAGATTTCATATTATGCGCTTTATCGGTGAAATATAAGGAATATTAAGATGAGAAAGAATCTTAATTTAACGATTATCTCTGCATTTGTAATAGCTACATTAGGATGGCAATCTGCTTTTGCTTCTGAAGCTCAAGTATCGCAAGGTCCTATAGATAGTAATAAAATAATTGAGTTAAAAGATGGTACGAAAGCTCGTGAGATGCTTAACAATCAGCAACGCAGTCTTTATCAAATTGCACTTTTAAGTAGTATCTCTATTTCAGAATTACGTGCAATGAATGCGGGGCGTTTTGATAAAAAAGATGTTGTTGAGATTGGTGAGCGTATTGTTCTGCCTGAGAATTCACCATTGTTACCTGCAATTAAATTAAACGATGATAAAAAAGATGAACACGCCAATTTGCCTCAATTAGGATCAGATGATAATTACGATGTAAAAAAGGATAAAGACGCACTATCAACTCAAATAGCTTCAACATTACAAACTTTAGCTAGCCAAGACTGGAAACAAATAACTTCGCCAGACAATGGTGGTCTATCCCAACATTTAAAAAACAAGGGTAAAGATTACGCAGAAAGTTATGTACGAAATGGGGTTAAAAACCAAGTTGTTGATCCAGTACGTAATGCTGTACAGGATTTTTTAGGTCGTTTTGGTACTGCTCAGTTACAATTTGATTTAAGTGATAAAGGCGAATTTAACAATGTCAATTTGAAGTTATTTAGCCCATGGTATGACACAGAAGATACATTAATATTTAGCCAAATATCATTTCAGGAATATGAACACAACCGTCGAATAGGTAACTTTGGTATTGGTCAGCGTTGGGATGTTGCTGATAAAAAATGGTTACTTGGTTATAACGTATTTTTTGACCATGATTTCCAGCGTTCACACAATCGTTTAGGTATTGGTGCCGAAGCTTGGACTGATTATATGAAATTTGCTGCTAACTATTATCATCCGTTATCAGACTGGAAGGATTCTAAAGATTTTGATGATTATTTAGAACGAGCAGCAAGAGGCTTTGATGTTCGATTCCAAGGATATTTACCGCAATATCCACATTTGGGCGGATCACTGATGTATGAACAATACTATGGTGATAAAGTTGCTTTATTTGGTAAAGATAATTTACAAAAAGACCCGCGAGCAATTACTGTCGGTCTTGATTATACACCAGTTCCACTTTTCACTATTAAGGCTGAGCATAAACGAGGTCAAGACAATAAAAAGGCAACTAAAGCTGAACTTACAATGAACTATCGTATAGGTACACCGTTAAAAGATCAGTTAGATCCAGATATGGTTCAATCTGCTCGTTCCTTAAAAGGTAGTCGTTATGATTTAGTTGATCGTAATAACTATATCGTTCTTGAATATAAAGAAAAGAAAATATCGGTCGATTTAGGGCTTGAGCAAACTCAGTTAATCGAAGGACAAGCCTATCCGCTAAATATCAGTGTTCACAATGCTAAGAACTTATCAAGTTTAGTATGGTCTGGTGATATGCTTGAAATTGACGCTGGAGGTGGTTTTTTATGTATTGCTACAGGTGGGTGTACGGCTTCTTCATGGCTTAATCCACCAGCCGATGTAAATAATTGGCAAATTGTTGCTCCTAGTTATGTTGATCAAGATGGTCAGCGTCGCCCAGTTAGTACAAATGGCAAATATTCTTTATCAGTATCAGTCACTGATAGCCGAGGAAAATCTGCAACATCTAATGCTGTAAGTTTTGAAGTGTTACCCGACCCAGCAATGCGTAAAATTGGTGTATGGGCAATTGATAAAGGTGGAAATAAAACAGCAATGGCGATGAATCCAGCCGATGGTGTAAGTACAGTCACAGTGTTGGCGACATTGGTTAAACCTAAGGTTCCGAATGGTTCAATTGCATCAGGGCAAGATGTAGATGGTTTTAGTGACGAAGAACTTATGGAACGTATACCAAATACTTTTGAATCAGTACTAAAAGGTTGGACAGCAACAAGTAATGGTAAAAAATTAACACTGATTAATGGTACATCTGGAAATGTTACTGCTTGTCCTGCTCAAGAAGCATGCGTTATTGTAAAGTCTTTTGAAAAAGTCAAAAAAGGCCAAAAAGTATCAGCTAAGGCCTCGACTGCAGCTGGTGTTGAAGTAATTGGTGATAGTTATACTTTAGATGTTGCCTCAAATGTTGAGGGTATTGTTGATTTTTCTATCGAGATTGAGCAGTTTGGCTCCTCATTTAATAAAGCGTCTGTAGATTTTTCTGGCGGTAAAGCTGGATTATTAGAAGTTTATCGTAAGGATGGTACATTAGTTGCTCAACAAAACGGTCATTTACTTGTATTTGATCCTCAAGGACCAAAAGAGTGGAAAGTCGATAGTGAATATTACGTTAAAGCTTATGCTTCTGATGGCATAACCGAAATTGTGAATCCTTTCGTTATCTGGTCATTGGTTGGTTCAAATGAAAAGGCATGTCCAGGTCAAGCTGCAACAGCTGAGTTGCCAGACTCATTATCAAATGCCAATGGTCCATGGTTTAATGTTGCCATGGGAGAAAATGCACACTACACAATAAAAAGCTTAAAAACAAATAGTTATGCTTCATTGGGCAAAAGTATCGATAAGGTTGCTGGAGCACCAACGTATTTAAATTTAGAACCAATAAATGTATCACAGCTAGCATGTGCAGGAGATCAAGGATTTAAACTGCAAGTAGTTGTTAACTAATAGTGATTAAAAGGCTAGTAGAGTAATAGATTTTAGGCTAGCGAATGAATTCGGTAGCCTATAATAGGGAACACCAACAAAATGGTGTATTTATATAAATACAACATGTTAATTTATAGAGAAAAATAGGAAGTTAAACATGAAAAATTTTACAATTAAAAAAGTTGCATTAGGCTTATTTTTAGCTGGTTATGCAGCAAGCAGTGCATTTGCAATAGGAGGGACAACTCAAAAATTTATTGAAGGTAATGCACCTGTAATGAAAGCTAGCAGCTCAGCTGAAGATCATACAATGGCAGTCTCTTTCAAACGTGGTGGTAATCTTCTTACTAACGAAGATACGCTTAAAGTAGGCGATACAGTTCACATTCAATATCAATTAGTCGATGCAGATGGTGATACTGATACTTCAGGAATAAGCAAGTCTTTACAAGTCTTTGTTAAAGAAGGAAGTGAATGGAAACCTGTAGATATAGATGCCAGTAAGCCGACGTATAGTGATGACGGAGTAGGTGAAATTTCATTCACTATTACTAATGGTTTTGTTGGTAAAACTCAAATTGGTTTTAAAATTTTAGAAAGAACAGACTTTGGTTATCCAGTAGCAAACCAATGGTTAACTGTAAGTGATATTTTTGCTAATGGTGAACCAAGCAAAACTCCAGCTGATAAGGATAACCCTGGCAAAAATGAACCAGGTAACCCAGGTAATCCAGCAACACCGACAGGACCTGGTCTGATAGATCCTGGTAATATCCCTCGTCCTGGGCCAATTGAACCTGAAAAATATCAAGTTTATATTTACAAACTAGATGCAGATGGTAATCCAATAGAAGGGCTTGACTATACTAAAGATGAAAGCGAAAAAGCTATCCCTAAATATGGCGAAAAATTTACTGTAGTAGTAAAAGACACGGCAACTGGCAAAGACCTTACCCAGCTCTATACTTATGAATGGTACGTAACAGGTAATTCTTCAGACGACGACGCTGTACCTGCAGAATCTATACCTCTTCCTAACGTATATAATAGAGTAGAGAAAGATGAAAAGAAAGAAGTTCACGATGCTATCTTATTAGGTTCAGATTCTGGAGCTAAGCATAATAGCATCTACAACAAATTTACAAGTCATAAGGCAGGTATTCAAGGTTATAAACTTGAAGTTAGATCAAAGTAAGTTAAACCATGTTGCTACCAAAAACCACTCTTCGGAGTGGTTTTTTATTGATTATACGCATAACTTAGTGATGCTTTATATTATTTAAATGCTGTTATAAAATAATCACAAATCTAATTTACTATTATCAAATATGATTATTCCTTGGCAAAATCTTGATCCACAAACATTAAATAACCTAATTGAATATTTTGTATTACGTGAAGGCACTGACTACGGTTTACAAGAAAAATCACTCCAAGAAAAAGTTAATGATGTTAAACTTCAATTAGAGAATGGTTCGGCAGCACTTTTTTGGTCTCAATTACATGAAACAATTGATATTAAACTAATTAAATAGCAGTTAAAATGATTGTTTGTATATGATTTAGTGCGTAACTTTGTTATAGTGTTAGTGTTGTAAATAAAATGGAGAGGTAGGATTAATGATTGGTAAACAACAGTCGGATACAACGTTAGAATGGTTTTTATCTCATTGCCATATTCATAAATATCCAGCTAAGAGTACCCTTATACATCAAGGCGAAAAAGCAGAAACTCTCTATTATATTTTGAAAGGCTCTGTTGCGGTATTGATTAAAGATGATGAAGGCAACGAAATGATTTTGTCTTACTTAAATCAAAATCAGTTTTTAGGCGAATTAGGTCTTTTTGAAGAAGACACAGAGCGAAGCGCTTGGGTTAAAGCTAAAACAAGTTGTGAAGTAGCCGAAATTTCATACAAAAAATTTAAGCAACTTGTTCAAGTTAATCCTGATATTTTAATGCGTCTTGCCAGTCAAATGGCTAGCCGATTACAAGTAACATCTGAAAAAGTTAGTAATTTAGCATTTTTAGATGTTGCAGGGCGTATAGCACAAACACTTCTAAATCTTGCTAAACAACCCGATGCAATGACACACCCTGATGGTATGCAAATCAAAATTACGCGTCAAGAAATAGGTCAAATTGTTGGCTGTTCGCGTGAAACAGTTGGTCGAATTTTAAAAATGCTTGAAGATCAACATTTGATTTCTGCACATGGTAAAACAATTGTAGTTTATGGTACGCGTTAATTGGACAAAATAATATAATTAATATAATGATTGCGACAATATGAGATATTGCATGACACAAGAAAGATCTATTCCTAGTCATGTGGCTATAATTATGGATGGTAATGGTCGCTGGGCACAGCAACATAATCAGTTACGAGTTATTGGTCATCGAGCAGGCTTGAAAGCAGTTCGAAAAATTGTAGCTTATGCGGCAAAAATAAAGATAAAAGTCCTTACTTTATATGCTTTTAGTAGTGAAAATTGGAAACGTCCACACAATGAAGTTTCTGCCCTAATTTCCCTTTTTATTTATGCATTAAATCGTGAGATAAAAAGTTTAAATAAAAATAATGTTCGTTTGAATATTATTGGTGATATTTCTCGCTTTAGTGAACATTTACAAAATATGATTATTCATGCGCAAAATTTAACGAAAAACAATTCTGGACTAGTACTAAATATTGCAGCTAACTATGGCGGACGTTGGGATATTTTGCAGTCAACAAAAAAAATTGCTATGCAAGTTACTAACGGAGAAATCAGTTTAGATGATATTACTGAGGATCGTTTTGGCTCAACAATGTGTATGAGCGAATTTCCTGAAGTTGATTTAGTTATTCGTACTGGCGGAGAATATCGAATTAGTAATTTTTTGTTATGGCAAATTGCTTATTCTGAACTCTATTTTACCAATACCTTATGGCCTGATTTTAATCAATCTTTATTCGATGAAGCAATCAATGCATTTAATGCCAGAGAACGACGCTTTGGTGGTATTCATAATAAGGAGCATTCATGTTAATCCATCGCATACTTGCTGCAATTGTGCTTATTCCGCTTGTGGTAGCAGTTCTTTTTTTTGTTCCATTACCCGTGTTTTCTTTCACTATTATTCTGGTTTGTGGATTAGCCGCATGGGAGTGGACTCAGTTTCTTCATATTAGAAAAAAATATTTAAAATTAATTTTTTCTTTTTCAACAGTTATTTTATTGGGCATACTTTATTTGATTCCAGATTCTATTGAATTTAAAATGAATTTATATAGTATAATTTTATTTTTATCAATCATATGGTGGTTAACTGCTTTGTTTTTAGTAAGTAGCTATCCAACCACGACAAAGTATTGGTGTAATTCAATCTTTATAAAGTTACTATTTGCTTTTTTTACGCTAGCACCGTTTTTTATTAGTATGGTCGAATTAAGAGCAATTAACTACAATTCTAATTCTTATATGGGTGCAATTTGGTTGCTTTATGTCTTTGTGCTAGTATGGGCGACAGATACTGGAGCTTATTTTGTTGGGCGATCATTTGGTAAACGAAAATTAGCGGCAAAAGTATCCCCAGGTAAAACTACAGAAGGATTCATAGGCGGTATTAGTGTAGCAATTGCAATTAGTTTAATTGCTTACATGCTTAACATGTTTGACATGACTTTCAGTACATTTTTTATTAGCTCTTTGTTAGCGATTTTAGTTTCGGTTTTAGGTGATTTAACTGAAAGTATGTTTAAGCGTGAAGCAAATATTAAAGATAGTGGTCACTTAATTCCTGGTCATGGTGGAATTTTAGATCGCATTGATAGCTTAACTGCTGCCGTTCCTGTTTTTGCTACATTAGCTTTTTACTTATTATAAAAGGTAATAGATTTTGTTGTGGTCGCTGTTATTGTTTGTTATTACCATGAGTATATTAGTTACTATTCATGAGTTTGGACATTTTTGTGTTGCTCGCTTGTGCAAGGTTCAAGTTGAATGTTTCTCAATTGGTTTTGGTAAAAAAATATGGTCTCATAAATTTTTAAGCGGAACCGAATTGGTAATTGCTATGATTCCGCTTGGTGGTTATGTTAAAATGCTCGACGGTAGAGCAACAACATTATCAAGCGATAACGAAAACTTTGCATTTGATAGGAAAAAAATTTGGCAAAGAACTGCAATTATTTTTGCTGGTCCATTTGCTAATTTTATATTAGCCTTAATTATCTATTGGATCATTTTTTTGATGGGTGTAGTTGTTTATCCTGTTAAAATAAAAGAAGTTATACCTAATACACCAGCTTCTAAAGTAATAATTCCAGCTGGTGCAGAATTGAAAACTATTGATAATATAAAAGTAGAAACATGGAATGACGTAAATTTAGCCTTAATTGCGGCAATGGGAAAAGCTAATGTGTCTTTTTCTTATATCGATAGCTTTGCTGATGATAACCAGAAAGAAGTTAAAAAAAATGTAGATATCAGTAATTGGCATTTTGATATAGAAAAGGATTCGATAATTACCGCATTTGGTTTTGTTCCTGAAAAGGTGAAAGTTTATCCAATTGTGAGTAAAATTGTATCGGGTTCGGCTGCTGAGAAAGCAGGTCTGCGTGTTGGGGATAAAATTATTGGTTATAATGATCACTCATACGTTGATTGGAATGATTTTTCCAATACAATTAAAACAGCTCAAGCAATGATGTTAAAGGTTAATCGAGGAAATATAGATATTTATCTTAAACTCGTGCCAACTATTGGAATAGATGGAAAAGGTGTCGCTGGTTTGTATCCCAAGTCTGATGCAAGAATTATGCAGTATGGTTTTTTAGAAAGTTTTAATAAAGGTATGGCGCAAACAGTGTTAACCACGAAGTTAACGATTCGTTCGCTTTATCAATTAGTAACAGGTGTTATTGGTCTAAAACATTTGTCTGGACCAATAACAATAGCAAAAAGCGCAGGGCAAACAGCAAGTTATGGTTTTACCTCTTACTTATATTTTCTAGCTTTTATTAGTATAAGTTTGGGCGTTATCAATCTTGTTCCATTACCTATGTTAGATGGCGGGCACCTTGTTTTTTTATTATTTGAAAAGATAAAAGGTAAAGCCTTATCAAATGAAGTACAAGAACGATTTTCTCGTATTGGCTTTTTTTTATTGATGGTAATAATGGGAATTGCACTATTTAATGATATTTTACGATTGTGATGGGATGAGGTTATAAACATTTACGATGAAAATAAATAAATTACTTATAGCATCTTTGTTGTTTAGTACTACAGCAGTATATAGTTCCAATGCATTTTGTGTTGATGATTTTGTAGTAAAAGACATCAAATTTGAAGGTTTGCAACGTGTTACTGTTGGAGCAGCATTACTTGAAATGCCTATTCAAGTCGGTGATTATGTTAATGAAGCTGATTTAGGCCGTATCATTAAATCACTATATTCTAGTGGAAACTTTGATAATATTACCGTTTCTCGTGATGGTGATAGGTTAATTGTTCATGTTCAAGAACGCCCTACTATTGCTAGCATAACTTTTTCTGGTAATAAGTCTGTTAAAGATGAGATGCTGAAAAAAAACCTAGATAGTTCAGGTATTCGTGAAGGTGAAGCATTAGATCGTACTATGCTTTCTGGTATAGAAAAAGGCTTAGAAGATTTTTACTATAGTGTTGGTAAATATAATGCTCAAATCAAAGCTGTTGTAACTCCGTTGTCACGTAATCGTGTTGATTTAAAATTAGTTGTAGCTGAAGGTAAATCGGCACTAATTGATCAGATTAATATTGTTGGTGCTAAAGCTTTTTCATCTGAAGAACTTATTTCGCGTTTTACTTTGCGTGATGAAGTACCTTGGTGGAATATGTTTGGAGATCGCAAATATCAAAAACAAAAATTGGCAGCAGATTTAGATGAATTACAAAGTTTTTATTTAAATCGTGGTTATGCTCGTTTTAACATTGAGTCAACGCAAGTTAGTTTAACGCCAGACAAAAAAGGCATATACGTTACAGTTAATATTCATGAAGGTGAACAGTATAAGTTATCTCAACTTGAATTTATGGGTAATTTTGCTGGCCATAAAGGCGAGATTTCCAAAATTGCTAATGAAAAAGTAAAAGTTGGTGAACTTTATAATGGTAAAAAAATTACTGAAATTGAAGATGGCGTTAAGCGTCTACTTGCTAATTTCGGTTATGCGTACCCTAGAGTATCAATTCAGCCTGAAATGGATGATGTCGCACATACGGTTAAATTAGTTGTTCTTGTTGATGTGGGTGAACGTTTTTATGTTCGTAAAATTAAAATAGTTGGCAATACTGTAACCAGCGAAAGTGTAATTCGCCGTGAGCTTCGACAAATGGAGGGGGCTTGGTTAAGTAATGGATTAGTTGAATTAGGTAAAGAACGTTTAAACCGACTTGGATTTTTTGATACTGTTGAAGCTAATACTGAACGTGTGCCTGGTATTGATGATCAAGTTGATATTATTTATAAAGTTGCTGAACGTAATACTGGTAGTATCAAATTTGGTATTGGTGTTGGTTCTGATAGTGGTGTTAGTTTCAATGCCGGTATTTCTCAAGATAACTGGTTGGGAACAGGTAACAGTGTCTCATTTGATGTTAACACAACTGATACAGATAAAACTGCATCTATTTCTATCGTTGATCCTTATTTTACTGTTGATGGTGTAAGTTTAGGGGGTAGTATTTATTATAATACCTATAAAAATGACGATAAAGATGATGAATCAGAATATTCAAGTAAGACTTGGGGCGCATCAGCTAATTTAGGATTCCCAATTAGTGAAAATAATTTTGTTCGTTTTGGTTCTGAATTTGCTAACCATAAGTTATCTGGTATGCAAGCGCAATATGGAATGTGGCGTTATTTCAACTCTATGGGTGAAAAAGTGAACAATAAAAGTTCTATTTCATTTGATACTAATGATTTATTGTTAAATGCTTATTGGACATATAACTCTTTAGATCGTGGATTTTTCCCTACTGATGGACTTAAAATAACAGCTAATGCTAAAGTTACAGCACCATTATTTGAAAATAGGTTCTATAAACTAGTCTCAGATGCGTCTTACTATTATCCTATTGACAATGACCATAACTGGATCTTTTTAACTCGTGCTCGATTAGGCTATGGTGGCGGTTTAGGTGGAAAAGAGTTACCTTTTTATGAAAACTTCTATGCTGGT
Organism: Gilliamella sp. BG2; assembly: GCF_046635645.1. NCBI lineage: Bacteria > Pseudomonadati > Pseudomonadota > Gammaproteobacteria > Orbales > Orbaceae > Gilliamella > Gilliamella sp. BG2. The sequence continues at coordinate 37,749 of NZ_JBIDFF010000011.1, read as the reverse complement.
GGTGCCTCTGTGCTACGTGGGTTTAAATCAAATACTGTAGGTCCTAAAGCGGTATATCTTAATAAAAGTGGAGTTTGCGATAGCTTAGATAATACATCTGGATGTACAAAATCAAAAGATGCTGTAGGTGGTAATGCTATAGCTTTTGCAAGTACAGAGCTAATACTTCCAACGCCATTTGCTAGCGAAAAATATGCTGATAATATTAGAACATCACTATTTTTCGATGCAGGTACTGTATGGGATACTGAATGGAATTTAAAAGGAAAAAATATCCCTGATTATAGTTCCCCATCGGATATTAGGATGTCTGCAGGGCTTGCTGTGCAATGGATGTCTCCATTAGGTCCTTTAGTCTTTTCTTATGCTCAACCGTTTAAGAAATATGATGGTGATTCAACTCAACAGTTTCAATTTAATATAGGTTCTACATGGTAATTCCATGTTATAAAATAGAAAACAAATAGGTGATTAAAGTGAAAAAAATTATATATTTTCTTAGTGTTAGTACGGCATTACTTTTTGCAAGCTTTGTAAATGCTGAAGTAAAAATTGGTGTAGTCGATGTTATGTCAGTATTACAACGTATGCCGCAACGCGAATCGGTTGGTAAAGCATTGGATAGTGAATTTGAAGCAAGAGCTAAATCATTACAAGCTGAAGAAAAGAAAGCAAATGAAGCTGCTGCACGATTAAAAAAAGATGGTTTAACATTGTCTTCATCTGAAAAAACGAAATTAAATAAAACAATTTCTGATTTTGAAAATAAAGCTAAGGCTTTTTCTGCAGATTATCGTAAGCGTGAAACAGAAGAAGCAGAGAAATTATTAATTAAAATACAAGAAGCTATTAAAGATATAGTCGCAAAAGAAAAATACGATATTATTTTAAAAGCAGAAGCCACCTTATCAGCTTCAGATGCGGTTGACATTTCAGACAAAGTGTTGGAAAAGGTTAAAAAATAATGTTTTCCTTTCGTTTAGAGCAATTAGCTAAGCAACTTGATGCTAGGTTATATGGTGATGGTGATTTAGCCATCACTGGTATAGCATCAATGAATAGTGCTATATCAGGTCAAATTACATTTTTATCTGATAAGAAATTACAAAAGAATTTATTAGAATGCAAAGCTTCTGCTGTGGTAATGACAGAAGAGGGTCTTGAGCATTGGAATGGTGCAGCCCTTATTGTAAAAGATCCATACCTTGCATATGCAAAATTAGCACAATACCTAGATACTACTCCAGCTCCAGCTAAGGATATAGCTACATCAGCAGTGATTGATTCGACTGCTCAATTAGGTAGTAATGTTTCTATTGGCGCTAACGCTGTTATCGAAAGCGGTGTGATATTAGGAGACGATTGTATCATTGGTGCAGGGTGTTTTGTTGGAAAAAATACAACAATAGGTGCAGGTACAAAATTATGGGCTAATGTTTCTATTTATCATAATTGTATTATTGGAGAAAATTGCCTGATTCAATCTGGGACTGTAATTGGTGCAGATGGATTTGGTTATGCTAATGATAAAGGGAAGTGGGTTAAAATTCCTCAATTAGGGCGTGTTGTCATTGGCAATAACGTTGAAATTGGTGCCTCAACGACAATTGATCGCGGTGCTCTTGATGATACTATTATTGGTAATGGTGTTATTATTGACAATCAATGTCAGATTGCTCATAACGATGTAATTGGAGATCATACGGCCGTTGCTGGTGGCGTTATTATGGCTGGAAGTTTAACTATTGGTCGACATTGTTTGATTGGTGGTGCAAGTGTTATTAATGGACATATGGAAATATGTGACCAAGTTACAGTAACAGGTATGGGTATGGTAATGCGCCCAATTACACAGCCAGGTGTTTATTCATCAGGTATTCCATTGCAAGAAAACAAAGTATGGCGAAAAACGGCATCATTAGTTTTACATATTGACGAAATGAATAAACGCTTGAAAGCGCTTGAGAAGAAACTATTAAATGTCTCGACGTAGACGATTGCGGTCGGTATAATGCATGCCTATTTTTTAATTTTTTAGCTCAATTATCGTTTTTATATAATTATGAGCAAATAATATTCAATAATTTCGAGGTATAAACATGCAAGTTTCGGTAGAAACAACACAAGGATTAGGTCGACGTTTATCTATTACAATTAAAGCTGAAGATATTAAAAAAGCGGTTGATAAAGAGCTTATTAATACAGCAAAAAAAGTACGCATTGATGGTTTTCGTAAAGGAAAAGTGCCTTTAAAAATTGTTGAACAACGTTATGGTGCTTCTATTTTACAAGATGCTTTAGGCGATTTGATGCAACGGAATTTTGTTGACGCTATTATTCAAGAAAAATTAAATCCAGCTGGAGCTCCGACTTATACTCCACAAGAATATAAAAATGGTGAAGATTATACATTTACTGTTGAATTTGAAGTTTACCCAGAAATAAAAGTTGAAAATTTAGATAAAATTGAAGTTGAAAAACCAGTTGCAGAAGTTGCTGATGCAGATGTTGAAACAATGATTGAAACATTACGCAAACAACAAGGTACTTGGAAAGAAGTTAAAAAAGCAGCTGAAGAGCAATATCGTGTTACTTTGGATTTTGTCGGTCAAGTTGATGGTGCCGAGTTTGAAGGTGGTAAGGCTAATGATTTTGCTTTAGTGTTAGGGCAAGGTCGTATGATTCCAGGTTTTGAAGATGCAATTATTGGTCATAAAGTAGGTGATAAGTTTGATATTAATGTGACTTTCCCTGAGGACTATCATGCTGAAAACCTAAAAGGTAAACCTGCTGTATTTGCATCTACACTTAAAAAGGTTGAAGAACTTGAATTACCTGAACTTACCGAAGACGTTGTTAAACGCTTTGGTATTGTAGATGGTACCGTTGAAAGTTTGAGAGCTGAAGTTCGTAAAAATATGACAAGAGAACTCAACGCAACAATTCGTAACAAAGTTAAAACACAAGCTATTGATGGTTTAGTTAAAAATAATGAGATTGATGTACCTGTGGCATTAATCGATCGTGAAATTGATGTGTTACGTCAACAAGCCTTATCTCGCTTTGGCGGTAATGTCAAACAAGGTATGGAATTACCGAAAGAACTATTTGAAGCTGAGGCTAAAAAACGTGTTGCTACAGGCTTATTATTTAGTGAAATAATTGAAAGTAATAAATTAACTGCAGACGAATCGCGTGTTCAAGCATTAATTGATGAAATTGCGACTGCATATGAAGATCCAAAAGAAGTTTCAGAATATTATCATAAAGATAAAAAAGCGATGGAGAATATTCGAGCTGTTGCATTAGAAGATCAAGTTGTAGATCTGTTGTTAGCTAGTGCGAAAGTAACAGAAAAGAATTATTCATTTTCTGAATTAATGAATCAGCAGATAGCTTAATCTATTAGCTTTTTCATTTAATTTAAAAACGCTCACTTTTAAGCCCAAATATGTATTATCTGTTTGGGCTATTTTGTTAATTAGGAGATAAAAATGCCTTTTGAATCATATATGGGTGTTATTCCAATGGTCGTTGAACAAAGCTCTCGGGGTGAACGAGCTTATGATATTTACTCACGGTTATTAAAAGAGCGAGTTATATTTTTGACGGGTCAAGTTGAAGATAATATGGCAAACCTTATTATTGCTCAAATGTTATTTCTAGAAGCAGAGAATCCTGATAAAGATATCTATTTGTATATCAATTCACCTGGTGGGGTTGTTACAGCTGGCATGGCTATTTATGATACAATGCAATTTATAAAACCAGATGTTAGTACAATTTGTTTGGGACAAGCTTGTTCAATGGGGTCATTGCTTTTAACAGCTGGAGCTAAAGGTAAACGTTATTGCTTACCAAATGCACGTGTCATGATTCACCAACCATTAGGTGGTTTTCAAGGACAGGCTTCTGATATCCAAATACATGCACAAGAGATTTTACAGGTAAAAAACCGGCTAAATAATATTTTAGCAATGCACACAGGTCAAGATATTAGTGTGATTGAAAAAGATACCGACCGTGATAATTTTATGTCTGCCGATAAAGCAGTTGAATATGGTTTAGTTGATGCCATATATAGTAAACGATCTTAATGTTGGGTAGGTGATAAACGTGAATAAAGAAAGTTCAGAAAAATTACTCTATTGTACTTTTTGTGGTAAAAGTGAGCATGAAGTCCGTAAACTTATTGCTGGTCCATCATCTATTTATATTTGTAATGAATGTATAGGATTATGTAATGATATTTTAAAAGAAGAGAAAAAAAGTTTTCTTTCTCATGAAGAGTTTATTAGTAAACCATTACCAACACCACACGAAATTAGAGAGCATCTTGATGAATACGTAATTGGTCAAGAAAGAGCTAAAAAAGTTTTATCTGTTGCTGTTTATAATCATTATAAGCGTTTACGTAACCATGCTAGTCGTAGTGATGTTGAATTAGGCAAAAGTAATATTTTGCTTATAGGACCTACTGGTAGCGGTAAAACATTATTAGCTGAAACATTAGCTCGTTTTTTAGATGTACCTTTTGCTATGGCTGATGCAACAACACTAACTGAAGCTGGTTATGTTGGTGAAGATGTAGAAAATATTATTCAAAAGTTATTACAGAATTGTGATTATGATGTTGAAAAAGCTCAGAGGGGGATTATTTACGTTGATGAAATCGATAAAATTTCACGAAAATCGGATAACCCATCTATTACTAGAGATGTTTCTGGTGAGGGAGTTCAACAGGCTTTATTGAAAATTATTGAAGGCACTATCGCTTCTGTTCCGCCAAAAGGTGGACGTAAACATCCTCAGCAGGAGTTTTTGCAAGTAGATACTTCAAAAATTCTATTTATTTGTGGTGGTGCATTTAGTGGTTTGGATAAAGTCATTGAGAATCGTGTATCAATTAATACAGGAATAGGTTTTGGTGCTGAGGTAACAAGCACTAAAAATAAACTTTCTGAGTCGGAGCTATTAGCAAAAATTGAAGCAGAAGACTTAGTTAAGTTTGGTTTAATTCCTGAGTTTATCGGAAGATTACCTGTTATAGGAACATTATCCGAACTAGATAAAAATGCCTTAATTAATATTCTAACGGAACCTAAAAACGCTTTAACTAAACAATTTCAAACTTTGTTTGAGTTAGATGGTGTTGAGCTTGAGTTTACGAGAGAAGCCTTGGATGCTATCGCTATAAAAGCGATGCAAAGAAAAACAGGAGCGAGAGGTTTGCGTTCAATTGTTGAAAATATATTATTAGATATAATGTATGACTTACCATCAATGAATACTATTAACAAAGTAATTGTTGAAAAAGACACCGTTGAACAATCTCTAGCACCGAAATTAATCCATCGTGAAGATGCTGAAATCTCGGCTTGAAATATATATTTGCCATCATAAATATGATGGCAAGAGCTATACCTCAAATTAATATTAAAGCAAAATTTCAGTAAATACTGTCAAGATGTTCTAGAATTAATGTATGTTAAAACAAAAAAGATAGGCTTGAATATCTAAAAATGAACCCAATATCTATCTAATAGATTTGTACTACTAGAGAGAATAAAATGAAAATAAAACGAACTAAACAAATGATTATGCCTATTTTACCATTGCGTGATGTTGTTGTATTTCCACATATGGTAATTCCTCTCTTTGTTGGTAGAAGTAAATCAATACGTTGCTTAGAAGGTGCAATGGAAATGGATAAGCAAGTCTTTCTTGTAACCCAAAAAAATCCTTCTCAAGATGATCCTGATATAGATGATTTATATGATGTCGGAACTGTGGCTAATGTTTTACAATTACTTCAATTGCCAGATGGAACAGTAAAAGTTCTTGTTGAAGGTATTGCAAGAGCTAAAATGAATGACATTGTTGAGAACAACGACAATGAATATTTTATTGCAAAAGTCAAACCATTAAGTGAAGTAAAAAAAGCCGCGGATATAAGTGAAGCCATGATACGCTTGACTTTATCTAACTTTGATGAATACTCAAAACTAAACAAAAAAATAACTCAGGAAATTGTTGATTCTATACATTTTTTGAAGGAACCTTCACGTTTAGCCGACTCTATTGCTGCAACTTTATTTTTGAAAGTTGAACAAAAACAAGAGATTTTAGAAACCGCTAATCTTATAAAGCGTTTTGAATTGCTTATTTCATTGATGGAATCAGAAATTGATTTACTACAAGTTGAAAAAAATATTCGACACCGAGTTAAACAACAAATGGAAAAGGCTCAAAGGGAGTATTACCTCAATGAGCAAATTAAGGCGATTCGTAAAGAGTTAGGCGATATAGATAATAAACCTGATGAATATGAAGAATTAAAAGAAAAAATTACTAAAGCTAAAATGCCAAAAGAAGCTACAGACAAAGCATTAGCTGAGCTTAATAAACTTAAAATGATGCCAGCGATGTCTGCTGAGGCAACGGTTGTTCGGGGATATATTGATTGGATGCTTCAAGTTCCTTGGTATAAACGTAGTAACGTTAAAAAAGATATTGAAGCTGCACAAAAAGTTTTAGATAAAGATCATTATGGACTTGAACGTGTAAAAGATAGAATTTTAGAATATTTAGCAGTTCAAGGGCGTGTTAATAAAGTTAAAGGTCCAATTTTATGTTTAGTTGGTCCTCCTGGTGTGGGGAAGACCTCACTTGGACAATCAATTGCTAAAGCGACAGGACGTCAGTATATACGAATGGCGCTTGGTGGTGTACGTGACGAAGCTGAGATACGTGGACATAGGCGTACATATATAGGTTCAATGCCAGGTAAATTAATTCAACGTATGGTAAAAGTGGGGGTTAAGAATCCGTTATTTTTATTAGATGAGATAGATAAGATGGCATCGGATATGCGTGGCGACCCTGCATCTGCATTATTGGAAGTGCTTGATCCTGAACAAAATAATGCTTTTAGTGACCATTATTTAGAAGTTGACTACGATTTATCTGATGTGATGTTTGTTGCAACGGCTAACTCTATGAATATTCCTGCGCCATTATTGGATAGGATGGAAGTTATTCGTCTTTCTGGCTATACAGAAGATGAGAAATTGAATATAGCAAAACAACACTTAATTGCTAAGCAGATAGAAAATAATGGTTTGAAATCAAAAGAAATTAGTATTGATGACTCAGCTATTATTGGAATCATTCGTTATTATACACGGGAAGCTGGAGTTCGTAGCTTAGAGAGAGAGATTGCAAAAATTTGTCGTAAAGTTGTTAAGCAATTAGCATTAAATAGCAAATTGAAAAAAGTAAAGGTAACACAAGATAACTTAAAAGATTTCTTGGGAATACAGCGTTTTGATTACGGTAAGGCAGATAATGAAAACCGTATTGGGCAAGTTATTGGTCTTGCGTGGACAGAAGTTGGTGGAGACTTACTTACTATTGAATCAGTAAGTGTACTAGGTAAAGGAAAATTGACTTACACTGGTTCATTAGGTGATGTTATGCAAGAATCGATTCAAACGGCATTAACAGTTGTTCGATCTCGTGCAGAAAAATTGGGTATTAATAGTGATTTTTATGAAAAACGCGATATCCATGTACATGTGCCTGATGGAGCAACGCCAAAAGATGGACCGAGTGCAGGTATCGCAATGTGTACTTCACTAATTTCAACCTTAACGGGTAATCCAGTTCGTTCTGATGTTGCTATGACTGGCGAAATAACATTACGTGGTGAAGTTTTACCTATCGGCGGATTAAAAGAAAAATTATTAGCTGCACACCGAGGAGGAATTAAAACTGTATTGATTCCAATGGATAATGTTAAAGACTTGGAAGATATTCCTGATAATGTAAAATCTGAAGTTGATATACATCCAGTAAAATGGATTGATGATGTGCTTACAATTGCATTGCAGAATAATCCATTTGGTATAGAGCCAGTACCAACAACTAGAAAAGCTATTAAGAAATTAAAAAATAGCGTCGATAATTCAGCTATATTAAACTAGTTATTTATTAATTTAATAAAAGATCAACTCTATGTTGATCTTTTTTTTATGCTACATAACATTCGGACAATAGCCAATTTAGTTAAATATGCTATACTTTTATAATTCAACATTTGGTATGGAGAATCGCAATAAATGATGGAGACAATCCGAACAGCAGCAAATAATATTGTTGTTAAGATTATTTTTGCAATAATTATTTTATGTTTTATTTTCACTGGCGTCGGATTCTTAGGTTTTGGTGGCAGTGTAAGTGTTCAAGATCAACAGGAATATATCGCAAAAGTTGATGGTGAAGGTATTAGTCGGGCCGAATTTGAAGCTCAAACTAGACGAGCAACAAAGAATGCTGGAGGGGATAGTTCTTTCATAAAACGGGTACGTCGAGGTGTATTATCAGATCAAATTGATAATTATTTAGCTTATAAATTTTCTAAAAATATTGGTGCAACTGCCAGTAATGATCAAATTAAAAAGTTTATTAAAAAACAAAGAGAGTTTTTTATAAATGGTAAATTTGATAATCAAAAATATTTAAGACTTCTAGCTGAAAATAGTATCACTCCAGGTACTTATGCCGAAATTATAAGAACTGTATTGCAGCAACAACAGGTGATTAATGCTTTGACAAATAGTAATTTTATTTTGCCAATTGATTCTGAAATAGCTTCTCTTAAAAATCAAACTAGAAGTGTATATGCTACTTCAGTTAATGCTTCTGTAAGTGATGTTGATGAGTTGAATATTACGTTAGATGATGAACAAAAATATTATAACGAACATTTAAAAGATTTTTTTAAAAATGAGCGTGTAAAAGTTAAATATATTGTTACTTCTGATGATATCGTGAGAAAAACAATTAGTGTCACTGAAAAAGAAATTAAAAATGAGTATGATAAAAATATTAAAACTTATTCATATCCTGCTAAGAGAGCTTATAGTGTAATTTTTGTGACTAATAAAGAACAAGTTAATGAAATTGCAAAGGATCTTTTGTCTGGATCTGATTTTGATACTATTGCTAAAACTGTTAATCAGAATCATGATATTTCACCTTATGGCAAAAATGGTTCATTAGGCTGGTTTGCTGATGATGATTCATTACCTCAAGTTTTTAAAGATGCTCAATTGAAAAAAGTAGGGAAAATTTCATCGCCAATAGCCGTTGATGATGGTTACGCAATAGTGAAATTAGATGGTATACAACCTAAAAAAGTTATGGATTTTGATTATGCTAAATACCAAATCAGGCTAAAGCTTACTGAACAAAAAATACAAAAAGCATTAGAAAATGAAGAAAATAGAATTAAAACTGCATTACATGATTCTCCTAAAAGTATTGAAGATCTTGCCAACAAACTTGGATTTGAAGTAAAGACCTCAAATTGGATATCTTTCAACGATAAGTTTTCACTTGCTGCTCATCCAGAGGTTAGGGATGTGATTTTTAGTGAAGAAATGATAGTCGATGGTAAGGCAACGGATAAAGTTTCTGATTTAATACCTGTAGATAGAAGTTTTGGGAAGTATGATTTTGTTGTACAAACAGTTGATTATCGTCCTGAAGGTATAGCTCCATTTGATGAAGTTAAAGAAGATATCCATAATAAACTTTTTACAGAGATGGCTCAAAGCCAGTTTAAATCTAGTGTTGATAATATATTGACTCAACTTAACGAAACTGGAAAAGCCAAAAATGTCCAATTTGCAAAAAAATATGTTTTGAATCGAAATTCAACAGAACTTGATCAAAAAGTTGTTAATATGGTCTTTAATTTAAATCCTTCAGTATCTGGGAAGACTGTTTATGGTGTGGAGTTTTTAGATGATAAAAATGCTTATATTGTTGCGCTAACTAAGGTAGATACCCCAAAAGAATATGAAGATATTTCTTCTGAGTTATTACCTTTATTTATTAATAATATGCATTATTATCTTGCTGCTGACATACGCTCTAAGGCTAAGATAGAAATTATGCCTGATTCCAATTTGTGATTTAACTCCCAAAATAGTAGAAATAATTGAAAAAATGAAAAGTCACTTAGGTGGCTTTTCTCATTTTTATTATTAATGAAATTTTTTTATTTGATGAAGTGAGATAGTTATAAAGCAAATTTAATTGCGTAACTATTTTATGAGGTTAATCAAATGAAAGTATTTTCACTATTATGTATTATATTATCAAGTTTTATTTTTTCGAACATAAGCTTTGCTAATTCGGTTCCAGAAACACCAACTTCCGTTAAACAAGAACAAAAACAAGTTGCTCAAGTAAATATCAATACTGCAACAGCAGAAGAATTATCAAAAGTATTAACTGGGATTGGGGCAAGTAAAGCTCAGAAGATAATAGAATACCGAGAAAAGTTTGGCCCTTTTGTTTCAGTTGAGCAGCTAAAGGAAGTTTCAGGTATTGGACAGGCAACATTGGATAAAAATGCTGGTAAAATAATATTATAATTTATTATCTCCACTAATTAGTATTGGTGGAGATAATATCACTTTAATTATCAATGGGATCGACATCAATACTCCATCTTACTTTTGATGTTTCACTCCATTTTCCTATTACGATTAATAGTTGATCCAAAATTTTCTGTAATTGTTGTCTACTTGTATGTTGAAGTAGTAATTGCCAACGATGATATCCTGCTTTTTTCGGTTGACTTGCAGGCATTGGCCCCAACTGCCATAAAGTATTATTACTATGTTCTTTTAGCCAATCATGCACATGTTGTAAGAATGCTGGAGCGTAATGATTGTTACGATCAGCTGCACGAATTAATGTTTGGTAACTAAACGGAGGTAATTGTGTATGTTGCCGTTCTTGTAACGTTAATTTGGCAAATTTTTCATAACCTTGAGTTAGTAAAATATTGAGCAAAGGGTGATCTGGATGATATGTTTGTAAAATAACTTGCCCAACTTTAGCTTCTCGCCCCGCTCTTCCTGATACTTGAGTATAAATTTGGGCAAATCGTTCAGTTGCCCGAAAATCATTTGAAAATAAAGCACCATCTACATCAACAATTCCAACCAAGGTTACATCTGGAAAATGATGTCCTTTAGCTAAAATTTGTGTACCAACTAGAATGTGTGCACCTCCTTGTTGGATACTTTGTAAATAGTTATCTAATGCACCTTTTTTACTCACTGTGTCTCGATCAATGCGACTAATCTTGATATTAGGAAAAAGGATTTTAAGTTGTTGTTCAAGTTGTTCTGTCCCAAACCCAATAGGCATTAAATGTGTTGATCCACATTTTGGGCATTGTTTAGGAACTGTTCTTGGTGTATCGCAATAATGACATATGAGTTTATGTTGTTTTTGATGTAATGTATAAGGTTTATCACAGCGAGGACATTCAGCAATCCAACCGCAATCATGGCATATTAATAATGGTGAAAAACCTCGGCGATTTAAAAATAGTATTACCTGATTATTATTTGATAAATGTTTTTTTATTTGTTCAATTAATGGTTGAGATAAACCTGCAGTAAGTACTAACCCACGAAGATCCAAAATTGACTGTTTGGCTAGCATTGCATTACCGGCTCTTTCGGTTAATTGTAATAAATGATATTTGTGATTTTGTGCATTATTGAGTGTTTCAAGTGACGGTGTTGCGGAACCTAAAACAATTGGAATATTATTAAATTTTGCTCGGATAATTGCTAGATCTCGGGCATGATAACGCCAACCTTCTTGTTGTTTATAGGAACTATCATGCTCTTCATCAATAATAATTATCCCTAAGTCTTTAAAGGGAGTAAAAAGTGATGAGCGAGTACCAACAACAATAGCATTTTCACCATGTTTACTTCTTAGCCAAACAGTGAGTCTTTGTTTATCCGTTAATCCTGAGTGCAAAATATCAATTGGCCCATTAAAGCGTTTTTTGAAACGTCCAATTGTTTGTGGTGTTAACCCAATTTCTGGAACTAGTACTAATGCTTGCTTACCTGTAGCTAATATATTAGATAGTATATTTAAATATACTTCTGTTTTACCCGAACCAGTCACTCCTTCTAATAAAAATACTTCAAATTGATGATTTTTTTTGTTGATTGTTTCTATAGCATAGGTTTGCTCTTTATTTAGCTGAATTGAACTAGTATTTGTTGAAAAATTGGTTTGCCATTGAATACTATCTGATTGGCAGTTTACTTGTTCTATAAGATTTTTTTTCTGTAATTCTTTATAAATAGTGTTACTTACGTCATTTTCAGAAAGAGTATTATTTTTGAATGATGATAATAATAATTTTTGTTTTGGAGTCCGTGCTAACGATTCTAAATCAATATTTTTACCCAATTGAGTTAATTGCCATTGTTTTATGTCTTCCTTGATTGCTTTTCGCCCTTGTCGTAATAAAACAGGTATAGAATGAAAAAGAACTTCGCCAATAGGATAATGGTAATAACTAGCAGCCCAGTTTAACAACCGCCAAATAGAAGGTGTAAAAACAGGTTCAGTATCAATAACAGTTGTAATCGTTTTTAAGCTTTCAATATCAAATTCGGTTTTTTCGTCAATACTAACAATAATTCCTATTGCGTCACGTTTACCAAAAGGAACTTTAACCCGCATTCCAACTTGAGCTGGTTTAGTTAATTGATAATCAAATATTTGGTAAAGTGGTACAGGTAAGGCTATATGAGCGATAAGCATTAAAAAATCACAGATATTATAATTTATATAAAGCTATATTGTACGCAGTTTTTACATAACCCGCAAAAGTTATAAAAACAATCTAGTTTTTATTCATCTAGATTTATTACATTAATAACCTTAAAAGGATTAGTAGTAACTATTAATAAAATTTGCTATCTTGGTAAAAATTGATAATTAATAAAATAGTAGGGATTAAAGGATGAGTGAATCATTTTCGCACATTAATCAGCGAGGTGAAGCCTGTATGGTTGATGTCTCAGAAAAACTAATAACAACACGCGAAGCAAGAGCTGAGTCATTAGTCTTAATGAATGCTGAAACATTGAAGATGATTATTGAGGGTAAACATCATAAAGGCGATGTTTTTGCAACAGCAAGAATTGCAGGGATTCAAGCTGCTAAAAAGACTTGGGAGCTTATTCCGCTTTGTCATCCACTTTTTTTGAGTAAAATTGAAATTAACATAGAAGTAGATCAAATAAAAAATTGTGTCCGAGTTCAATCGCTTTGTCGATTGAATGGGCAAACAGGTGTTGAAATGGAAGCAATGGTTGCCGCATCTATTGCAGCATTAACCATTTACGACATGTGCAAAGCGGTTCAAAAAGATATGGTGATTTCTCAAGTAAGATTGTTGACGAAAAGTGGTGGTAGGTCAGGGGAGTTTATTGCTCAAAAGGTTTAATAGATAGAAAATGAATAAAGTTATTTTTTTCGCTCAAATTAGAGAATTAGTTGGGACTGAGAGTGTTATGTTAGATGCTAATCAACTTCCAGTTTCCTATCTTATCGATCAGTTAAGTGAACGTGGTGAACAATGGTTTTTGGCATTTAAGGAAAACTCTGTTTTATGCGCTGTAAATCAAACGTTGGTTGATTTTGATTATATTGTGAAAGAAGGCGATGAAATCGCTTTCTTTCCTCCTGTAACAGGTGGATAATATTATGGATCTTATCAAGGTTAGTGAGCAGCCGATTGATATTAATAAGTTAAACGATTGGCTTTCACAATTACCACAAGATGGTGCTGTTGTCTCTTTTATGGGCAAAGTTCGTAGTAATGAAAAACAAACGATAAGCTTATTTTTAGAACATTATGCAAGAATGACAGAGAAAGTCTTGGCTAATATCATAGCCCAAGCTAGAGAGCGGTGGCAATTAAGTCGAGTTGCGGTAATTCATCGAGTAGGTGAAATTAGCGCAAACGAAAAGATTGTTTTTGTGGGAGCAAGTAGCGCACATCGTTCAGATGCGTTTGCAGCAGTAGAGTTCATTATGGATGTATTAAAGAACGAAGCGCCTTTTTGGAAAAAAGAACGAACGCCCCAAGGCGAAACTTGGGTTGAAGCAAAAAAAACAGATAAAGAAGCTTTGAGAAAATGGTATTAGTATTTATTTAGTATATAATGATATTAAGTTATGTCATTCTTTTTTAACGAGAGGTAATTAATGAGAAATTATTCACCTAATGGTTCGATTATTGAACAATCTAGTAATCGCGTGCAAACATACATGAGTCATGTTTATGGTTGGATGACCGTCGGATTACTATTAACAGCTCTGGTTGCTTGGTTTGCATCCAATAACTATGAGCTTTTGAACGTTTTATATCAAGGTATGTGGGTATTGCTTATTGCTGAATTTGCTTTAGTTTTTGCCATTTCTGGATTGATTAATCGTCTCTCTGGAGCTGTTGCGACAACATTATTCATGCTTTATTCGGTTTTAAATGGTTGCACATTTTCGATTTATTTTATTGTTTATACTTCATCATCAATAGCAAGTGTATTTTTTATTACTGCTGGAATGTTTGCAGCTTTGGCTCTTTATGGTTATACCACTAAACGTGATTTGTCTGGTTTTGGACGCTTTTTATTTATGGGATTAGTGGGTATTATAATCGCTTCGCTCGTTAATATCTTCATGCAAAGCCAGCCGTTGATGTGGGCTATTACGTATATTGGTGTATTTGTTTTTGCTGGATTAACAGCTTATGATACACAAAAACTGAAAGAGTTAGGCGATCAATTATCGCAGGATGATCCTAATATGTTTAGGCGATTTGTTATTTTAGGTGCACTAACCCTTTATCTTGATTTTATTAACTTATTCATTATGTTGTTAAGAATTTTTGCAGATCGTCGATAACTGTATTTCATTCAACTAAAAGGGCTCTAAATTGAGCCTTTTTTATTAAAATTTTATTAGAATCGTATTTTTTTAGTGCTAGTTTGTTAAAAAGTTTCAGGAAAGACTATGTTTCAATATAAAATACAGTAAAATTCTTATTATAATGAATTAATAACTTACTTAACACTATGAAAAAATTATACTATTTTGCCTTAATTAATCTATTTATTTCATCAATACTATCAATTCGTTTTTTTCTTGTCCCTGAGGCATCATTTAATTGGCCGAGTGTGACATTTTCAATATTTGCTGTATTGGGGCATTTTTTCTCGGCTTATTTATTACTTTTGGTTGTTTGTATACCTCTTTTATGGTTTAAACAAGCTATTCGCAATATTATTTTAGCTGCAATATTTAGCTTTATTCAAATTGGATTATATATCGATACTATTGTATTTCAACAGTATCGATTTCACGTAAATCAATCTGTCTTATCCATGGTTTTGTCTGGCCAGGTTGTCGATTTTTCGATAATTACCTATTTTTTAATGTTTACGCTTATTGTTGTTGTATTTTGCACCGAGTATTTTATTCTTTACTTGCTCAATAACAAATTAACTTCATTGCATAAAAATTCAAGAATTGTTTTATTATCAACAATATTTCTTTTTAGTTCATTTTTAATTAGTCATGTTGTGCACATGATTGCATTTTATTATGCTTATTCGCCTATTATGGTAGTGAAAGAATATATTCCACTTTATCGACCATTTACGTCGAAAAAAATCATGAATTTTTTTGACGAAAAAGGGCAACGAAAAGTCGTGTATAACAAAGATAATAGTAATGCTAGTGTTGATTACCCGAAAAATCCTTTGGTGATTAATCCAGAAAATAAAAAAACTAAAAATATTATGTTTATTGTTTTGGATTCTTGGCGATATGATACGTTTAGTGAAGAAATTTCGCCTAATACATTTCGTTTTGTTAAGCAGAATAATGGGGTCATTTTTGATAACCATTATTCAACTGGTAATGCAACACGTACAGGTATTTTTGGTTTGTTTTATGGTATTCCTGGTACTTATTGGGATTCATTTTTACGAAATAGTGTTCCTTCACTCTTTATCACAACACTACAGAAAGAAAACTATAATATTGGGATTTTTACGTCAGCTAAAGTGACTGCTCCAGAATTTGATCGAACAGCCTTTGTTACCATTAAAAATTTAAGAATTAGTAGTAAAGATGGTTCGGCATCTAATCGAGATAAACAAATTACTGATGATTGGCTTGCATGGTATAAACTACGAGATACATCTAGACCGACATTTTCTTTTTTATTTTATGATGCTCCTCATGCTTATGACTTTCCTGACGATTTTTCGGTGAAATTCAAACCTGTTGGTGATCTTAATTATATGACATTGAGTAATGACACCGATCCTTTGCCTATTTTTAATCGTTACAAGCAAAGTGTTTATTATGATGATTATTTACTACAAAATATTTATGATGAGCTTGTAGAATCAGGTTCGTTAGATAATACAATATTGATTATTACAGGTGATCATGCTCAAGAGATGAATGATAATAAATTAGGATTTTGGGGGCATAATGGTAATTACACAGATGCACAAACAAAGGTGCCTTTTATTATTATTGGTGGTAAAGAATTAGAGAGCCTTAAAAATAATAGTACAAAAATAACAAGCCATGAAGATGTCGTTCCAACCCTAATGAAACATTATTTATATGTGAAAAATGATATAAGTGATTATTCGACAGGTTATGATTTATTTAATCCTATAACTGACCGTAACTGGCTTTTGATGTCTAATTATAGTTCTTATGCGGTGAGAACATCTGATAATATTTATCTTGTTAATCGATTAGGTATTAGTCATTATATGGATTTACATAATCGTGAAGTTGATGAAGTGCCAAATTATCAATATATTCAAGAAGCAATGAATCATATGCGTTATTTTTCTCAATCAGGAAAAAATAGCTTAATAAATAAAAACAATTAATTATTAATATTAAGTTGATAATACGGTTAAATTATATAAAGCAATTTCAGGTGAAACATCTTATGATGTTTTTAGAGGATTATTTCAATCATGAAGTGTGAATAGCTCAATTCTTTTTTACAAATAATTGATAAAAATTTGGATATATAATTGATTTTATTGTTTTCATTTGTGTTAATAAAGATCCTATATATCAATAAAACAGAGATCACATTAATGTTGTTTTTGGCGTACTTTTGTTTAGCATATGATATATTAAAACTCTTTATGATTTGCTTTTAGAATAACGACATAGAGCAAATTAACACTTATGACAATAAAGTAACAATAATTGCCTTGATACCACTAAAACCGATGTAAAGGCCCTTTTATAATTTCATTAATTTGCATTATAAAAATACCTTGTTAAAATAAACCCGAAGCAAATTAAAGCATTATTCAAAAACGATATAATATTATTATTTTTAATTTATAAAAATATGGCTGGTTTGTATGATTCTGGAATTTAAAAATTATAAAAATGATCTCTTAAATCAAAGTACAATAAAAGATAAATATTAAGAATGGGTTTTATGGCTAATTTTCTAAAAAAAACATTTGGGGCATTAACTCTAGGTTATTTGATACGACAATATCTATTTTGTTTAATATTTGTTGTACCGCTTTTTTGTTTAATCATATTTAAGTTTAAAAATCCTGAAAGTATATATTTAGGTGTATGTATTTTAATACAATGGGGATTATATCCATATTCTAGATTTGTTTATGAAGGTGTTGTGAATTACATAGTTGGGGATAATTTATTTATTGTACGAACAGAATTGTTCTTAATAGTAAAAATATGGACAATGGCGCTGTGTTTTGGTTTTGCTTGGTTACTTGCTCCACTAGGTTTATTATATTTATATTTTCGATCGCCTTAGTTAGATGGATTTACCTTGCTATGCATTATTAAAAATATAAGTAATATAGCAATGATAATTCTGATACTTACTTTATATTGGGCTTTCTTTTTTATCCAAGCATGACTACTCACTAAAATTAGACGTACTTTTTTATAGTATTGCTGTATTAAAAGGTTATATTATGAATTGTTATAAGTTAGCAAGATAAAGCAGATTAACACTTGTAATAACCAAGTAAAAAACTACCAAACTATTACTAGCATAAAACACAATGCTACCAAGAGAGATTTATGAATCAACAAAATACCAATAATTGCCTTGATACGACTCAAACCGATGTAAAACGCTCTTTTATAATTTCAATTATGCATAAATTAGTTCCTTTTTCGATGATTTGGGTAAGTTTAGTTTTAATGTATGGCGTAATATGTATGTACACTAACACTGTTGGACAAGATGAGTTTTACCGTTTTATCTTCTTTTTACGTAGCCCTTTTGTTGTGGTGCTTAATTGTATTGCATTATTTATTAGTGTTTACCATTCAATAGTTTGGTTTAATTTAATACCCAAAGCTTTACCTTGCACAACATTTAATAAAAAATCTAACGCATTATTACTGATTGCGGGACTGTGGATGGTGATGCTAACTGTTTCGATTTTTTTATTTTTATTTGTATTGAAGTGAGTGGTATTGAATTAATGAAAAATCAACAAATTCAAGTTAAAAATACTGATGGAAAAGTCATAAAAGGATTATTTGCTTTAGGCGGTACATGGGCTGCAATTTTTTTACCAGTTGTGCTTGTCATTTTGGCATTTATTATTCCTTTTGGCGATGCAATAACACGTTCTTATATTCTTAAAATAGCCAATAAAGAAATTGGTAAAGTTTTTTTATTTTTGATGATTTCATTACCTATCTGGTGTGGATTACAACAAATTTTATCCATTTTACACGAGCGTAAAATCTATCCTAAACGTGAAAAATTACTGACGTTTGGATTAGCATTAGCATGGACATTACATGCTATTTATATATTGTTTATTCGAATGTAAGAGATATTTTTTTGAATTGTAAGAACAACGGCAAAAATACACAAAACGTTATCAATCAAATCACGTTTTGTGTATTTTAAAGACTAATAATAAGTAAGTTCGCGGGTAATAGTTGTCTGTTTACCACCGTTATTATTTTTAATTTTAATTGCTGTTAGCCAATCGTTTTTTTCATTAAAGGTTGAAAAATTAGTTACATAATGAGCCGCTTCTTTGCCTGATGACAAATAAGTAGCTTCAATGGTTGTTAATCGATGATGACCATTATCATATTGATACGAAAAATCACTCTCATTTCTCATATTATTACTAAATTGATACAACACTTTGGTTAACTGTTGCTCTTGATATCCAAATGTATAAATTGAAGCCCCTTTTTGTTCTTTACCTGTATAGTTACCATTCTCATCAGTTTCTTTAAGCAGCCATTGTACATTTTTATTGATAAGACAATTATTACTGTCGTATACATAATTATCTGTTTCAAAAAAGACAAAATCGGTCGCTTTTTTAGTTTGCTGTGATACGACAATTTTGCCTTGTTCATCGGTATTAAATTGGATAATGCTGTTAGTTTTATCTTCTACATCTTCAATGATACTTTCCCAACCAGATTTATTTTTTTGTAGGTGTTCCGAGTAAATACGGGTATTTTTATCTGAATAAAGATCATAATGGCTTTGTGTGATAAGTCCGTTAGAAGCATATTCTAGTTCGTGCTTAGCTGTAGAGCTGTTAGCATCCGCTCCCAATTTGGTAGTTGAAGTCCGAATCTCTTGTTTAATATTTCTTACTGGTGAGTCAATATAATCGAGGATTTGAAAGATATAGTTATTTGCCTCAACTATATTCTGAATAGGATTATCACTACAGGTTATCGCCATGGCATTTATTGGAATTATTGATAAGCAAGGGGTTAATAAAAAAGGTAGTATTCGTTTTTGCATAATAAACCTGCTAAATAAATTGATATATTGACTTATTAACAATGGTTTATATTATAAACCATTGTTAAATTATTGCGTTGCATATTTATTTTCTACGCATTAACAAGGCATCTTCCCAACTGACCTCTCTATCTTTTTTCTTATCTCGCTGTAGATCTTGTTGAGATTCATCCTTATGAGTAAATTGCTCTGTTTTGTCAATTTTATCTTTATGTATCATAGTGTTACTTTTCTTTCGAGGTGGCTTATCTAAAAATGAAAGTAATGCTTTTGTATATTCATCTTCAGGAGAATAGAAGATCTTCTCACGTGAGCCTTGCTCAATAATACTACCATCTTTCATAACAACCACTTGGTGACACATAGTGTAAACCAACGCTAAATCATGGCTAATAAACAAATAACTAAGCTGATGCTTTTCTTGCAATGATTTCAGTAAATTAATAATTTGTTTTTGAATAGTATGATCCAACGATGAAGTAGGTTCGTCTAAAATCAATAATTCAGGCTGTAAAATTAAAGCTCTAGCAATAGCTATTCGTTGACGTTGCCCTCCAGAAAACTCGGTCGGATAGCGATAACGCATATCTGGATCAAGCCCAACTTCTTGCATAATATCGATTACTGCTTGTTCACGCTGAACTTTGTTTAATTTTTTATGAGTCATTAATCCTTCACTAATAATTTGCTCAACATTGAGGCGAGGATTAAGCGAAGAGAACGGATCTTGAAATACTACTTGGATACGGCTTCGAAATGGTAATAATTTTTTACTAGTCAAATTTTGTATCGGATGGCTGTCAAATACAATTTTGCCCTGTGATTTAATCAATCGTAGAATAGCTAGTGCTGTAGTGCTTTTACCCGATCCTGACTCACCTACAATGCCAACCGTTTCACCTTGGTGTACAGCAAACCCAATATTGTTGATAATTTTCTTCTTTTGGCTGTTAAATAAACGTTTTTTGGTAATGACTTCAACATTAAGGTGATTAACATTAAGTAATATTCCAGGTGAATCGGGCAATGGTACAGGTTCACCTTTTGGCTCTGAATTCAATAGTGTTTGAGTATATTCATGCTGTGGACGTAAAAAGACACGCTGTTTATTATTGTATTCAATAATTTGGCCCTGTTGCATAACAGCCACTTTATCAGCAAGCTTTTTAACAATACCAAGGTTATGCGAAATAAAAAGCATACTCATATTGAGTTCTTTCTTTAACTCTTTTAGTAACTGAATAATTTGTGCCTGTACAGATACATCTAGTGCTGTTGTCGGTTCGTCAGCAATAAGTAACTTTGGATGCGTTAATATTGCCATAGCAATCATTACTCGCTGCCTTTCGCCACCAGATAGTTGATGAGGATAAGCTGATAATTTACTTTTTGGTTTCTTAATGCCTACACGATCAAGGTATTGTAAAATTTCGCCACGAGCTTGATTACGCTTCATTCCTCGATGTAACGCCAGCACTTCATAAAGTTGCTTTTCAACTGTATGTAGAGGATTTAATGACACCATCGGTTCTTGGAAGATCATGCTAATTTCATTGCCACGAACTTTACGAAGTTCTTTATCTGGCGCATGTAATAATGATTTTCCTTCAAACAAAATATCACCAGTAGGGTATACCACTTGTTCTTTACGTAGTAGTCGTAAAATTGATAATGCGGTAATGCTTTTCCCTGAGCCTGACTCTCCCACTAAAGCAAGTGTTTCTTGCTCATTAATATCAAAACTAACATTACTTACTACTTGCGATAGTAAATGCGTACCACGTTTAAATGCAACACTTAAATCCTGAACGGATAATAAAGGAGAACTCATTAATACACTCCTTTGTTTGGATCAAATGCATCTCTTACTGCTTCACCAATAAAAATAAGCAGTGACAGTAAAGTTGCAATAACTAAAAATGAACTGATGCCAAGCCAAGGAGCTTGTAGATTGTTTTTACCTTGTAGTAATAATCGTCCTAGTGATGGCGAATCAATCGGTAAACCAAAACCTAAAAAATCTAGCGCTGTTAGTGTTGTTATCGAGCCACAAAGTATAAAAGGTAAAAAGGTTAATGTTGCCACCATGGCATTAGGCAAGATATGACGAAACATAATTTTAGTGTCACTAACTCCCATTGCTTTAGCTGCACGAATATAATCAAAATTGCGAGTACGCAAAAATTCAGTACGCACTACACCTACTAAAGCCATCCAACCAAATAATACGGTAATACCTAATAACCACCAAAAATTAAGCGGTAAAATACTGGCTAACAGAATAATAACAAATAGCTCTGGTAACCCACTCCATATTTCTATGAAACGTTGACCGATTAGATCAATTTTACCTCCATAATAGCCTTGTATAGCCCCAAAAATGACACCAATAATTGAAGTGAAAATCGTCAAGAAAATCGCAAAAAACATAGATATGCGAAAACCGTATAAAATATTGGCTAATACATCGAAACCTGCATCGGTGGTGCCTAACCAATGTGATGCCGAAGGCGGCGTTGGAAACGTGTTTGATGTATCATAAATTAATGTATTGTAGCTATAACGAAATGGCGCCCATAAAATCCAGCCATTAGCTTCTATTTTATTTTGTACAACAGGATCAAGAAAGTTGGTTTGCGTGGCTAATTGTCCACCAAATTCCGTTTCTGGATAAAAATGAAAAATCGGCGAATAGTAATTATCCTGATATTTAATAAAAATTGGTCTATCGTTAACAATAAAATCAGCAAATAAGCTAATCACAAAACAGATCATAAATAACCAAAGTGAATAATAACCACGACGATTCTGTTTAAATCGTTGCCAACGCTGTTGATTAATAGAGTAATGGGTGGTCATTAGTTGCGAGCCTCAAAGTCAATACGTGGGTCAATCATCATATAAGATAAATCAGATAATAATTTAGTAATAAGGCTGATTAATGTAAAAATATACAATGAACCAAAAATCACCGGGTAATCACGTTGTATAATTGCCTCATATCCCAATAGCCCAAGTCCATTAAGCGAAAAGATAATTTCAATCAATAATGAACCAGTAAATAAAATACCAACAAAAGCTGCAGGAAAGCCTGATACAATCAGCAATGTTGCATTGCGAAAAACATGTTTATATAAAATTTTTCTTTCACTTAATCCTTTAGCACGTGCGGTTATTACATATTGTTTGCGGATTTCATCTAAAAATGAATTTTTAGTTAGCATGGTGAGTGATGCAAAACCGCCAATGACCATTGCGATAGTAGGTAAACAGATGTGCCATGCGTAGTCTTTTATTTTGCCCCAAAAATCGAGTTGATCAAAATGGTTCGATATTAGCCCACGTAGAGGAAAAATATCCCAATAACTACCGCCAGCAAATAATACAATAAATAAAACTGCCAATAAAAAAGCAGGTATCGCATAGCCAATAATAATTAAGGTACTTGACCAAAAATCAAATGCAGAGCCATCCTTCACTGCTTTGCGAATGCCTAACGGGATTGAAATTAGATAAACAATCAAAGTACTCCATAATCCTAATGAAATTGAAACAGGTAAACTTTTGGCAATTAAACCTAGTACCGATTCACTTTTAAAAAAACTATTACCAAAATCAAATAATATATATTTCTTTAGTGTTTCGATATAACGTTCAAATATCGGTTTATCAAAGCCGTACTGCTTTTCTATCATTGCGACAACTTGGGGATCAAGACCGCGTGAACCGCGATAATTTGATTCATTTTTATATTGCTGCACTGGCGTAGATGAGCCACCACTCCCAGGCAATAGCCCTTGCCCTGCTTGCGGTCCGTTTTCAATCATAGCAAGCGCCTGATCAACGGGTCCACCTGGCGCAACTTGTACAATAAAAAAGTTGATAGTTAAAATCACAAACAATGTTGGAATAATCAGCAACAGTCGACGAATAAGGTAATTGATCATATTAATGTTTCCGATTTTTAGGTAGGCTAGCTGCTTTGTTTGCATCATACCACCAACTATCAACTCCGATTGCATAAGTAGGTTGTATAGCTGGTTGCCCAAATTTATTCCAGTATGCATAATACGTTTTACTGTTATACCACATTGGAATCATTGGATATTCTTGCGTTAAAATACGATCAAGCGCTCGTCCTAGCGGGACTAACTCTTCTTGATTATCCACGTGTTTGGTGATTTCAGCAATAATGGCATCAATAGCCTTATTATGCAAACCCGAAGCATTCCATGATGAGTTAAGATACTCGCTTCCCCAAAGCACTAGCAAATTAGAGCTTGGGTAATTTACGGCATAATAATCACGTGCAACCATATCATAATCACGTTCACGAACACGTCGTAATTGTTGTGCTGAATCTAGCAAGGTAATATTCATGGTGATCCCCAAACGTGCTAAATTTTGTTGAAAGGGAATGGCATATTTAATATCACTACCGAGGTAACTGATCAGTTCAAATTCAAATGGTTGCTGTGTTTTAGTGTTAATCAGCTTACCGTCTTTAACTTCCCAGCCCGCTTGTTTTAATAATTCTGCTGCCTTTAATAAATTATCACGATTAAAGCCCTGACCATCACTTTTTGGCACATAATAGGCATTGCCGAAAGCACGCTTTGGAATAATATCTTTATAAGCATTAAGCCATTTTAATTCTTGCTCACTAGGTGTGCCGATTGCGGCATAAATGGTATTTTCAAAAAAACTATAAGGTCTTTTGTAACTGTCATAATAAAAGGCATGATTTAGCCATTCAAAATCAAATGCCAAGGTAATGGCTTCACGAACTTTAATATCTTTAAATAGATCTTTTTGTAAATTAAACGCAAGCCATCTAGTGTCGGTAGCTGTTTGAACTGGTTTTTCTTGTTTAATAATATGGTTAGAATCAAAATATCTACCTTGATATTGAGTAAACCAGTTTTTAGGTTGATCTTCAGCACGCAAATCATATTCGCCAGCTTTAAAGGCTTCTAGCGAAACGTTATCATCCATATAATAATCAATACGTTTTTCGTCAAAATTATCTAAGCCTTTATTAATAGGTAAATTACGTGCCCAATAATTCGGATTACGTCGATAAACAACATATTGCCCTAATTTATATTCGCTAATGTAGTATGGACCACTACCAACTGGTGGTGTAGTTAGTGGTTCAGAAAGATCATGATCTTTCCAAAAATGTTTCGGCATAACTCGCATACTACCAACGAATGAAAAGAGTTTTTCCCGATCGGAATCGGGAATATCAACACGCACATGGTGATCATCTATTGCCTTAACTGTAATGCCTTTATTATAAACACGATACTGAGGCACGCCTTCGGTCATAAATTTGTGAAAGGTAAACTCAACATCATGGGCAGTTATTGGTTTCTCATCTTGAAAACGAGCGTTGGAATTAATAGTAACCTCAGCCCAACGATAACTATCAGAATAAGTTATTGATGTCGCAATAAGTGGATAAAAACTAGTAATATCATCAGCCGTATTGGTAAAAAGCGTGTCATATAACGCTCCCGAATTTCGCTCAGGTGCTCCACGGCTAGCATAGCGATTCAAATTATCAAAAGAGCCAACTTCAGCCAGTTTAATTACTCCACCTTTAGGTGCATTAGGATTTACATAATCAACATGTTGAAAGTCAACATGATACTTTGGTTGACCTGAAAGTGAAAAGATGGTTTTGTGGTAAATTACCTCACGTTTTTCAGTAGGAATAACGATATCAATTTGTTTATCCTGAGATGATTGAACAGGAATATTAACATCGATTTCTTCCTCAGTTTGAGGTGAAATTGTTTGCGGTAAAATTTGTTTTTCTTCATCGGCAAAAGCAGGTGCAGAACAAATGGCTATACCACTTAGGCAACTCAAGATGAATAATATTTTTGTAGGTTGTTTAATTCGACTAATCATCCTAATTCCGTTCCTGCTTTTATTTAACAATAACATGTTTATATTACTTTTTATTTATTATTAACAAATTCAAATCATTTAAGACAATCATCATCGCCTAGCTAGGGTGTCTATTTTGCCAAACTTCAACTAAATGAGCAAAAACTAATTAATAAAGTTTATATAAAATGATAATGTTAGCGAAAAGCATACCGTTATTTTTAGATTAAACAAGCTATATTGAATCAATTATACATTTTATATTTTTCAATATGATTAACTATGCCTTACATAAATTGGGATATATTGACAGCTATCTTTTTGTGAAAAAGTTTCAGGTAACTATACGTTTCAGTATAAATATCTTGAAAATAGATAAGAAATCAAAAAAACGATTATCATTGTTCAATTGAAAAGTTGGATGTACTTACCACTCATAAAAGAAATATTATGTATTGTTGGCTAAACTCAAAATATGAATTATTACCGTTTTTGCTTGATGACTGTTTTTCCAACAAGTTGAACCTGATAATAACGTACTTTTGTTAAGAATTTCATCTAAACTAGCATTACGCAATTTATCGAAAGAATCGAAGTGCATATCTTCAAGTCTTTCAATAATTTTGGCATCCACGAATTTAAGCTCCATCAACTGCTGTCGTTCTGATTCTGAAAAGGCAATATTATTCCCATTACGTTATATTAAATATGCTTTTAAAATAATGTATTTTTGTAGCTTTTTTAAGTAGGCGCCTATTAACATTTTATAGGCATAATGCTTTGTTATTAATAGATTTTATCGAGATTATATCATAACAACATTTTTATGCCTTTTCTTTTTATTACAAACTCAAGATCTTTTAATTACCTTGAAGAATTGCTAATAAATCCTCCGAAGTTTTAACTGCGTGAATTCGTGTTAGCGTATCTTCAGCAATTACAGCTCGGGTTAGTTGACGTAAAATATCTAAATGTTCATTGGCTTTTGCAGCAATACCAATGACAACATAAGCTATATTATTATCTTCGTCCCAATTGATTCCTTCAGGATAATATATGATTTTGATTCCAGTTTGGATAACACTATCACGTTTTTCCGTTGTGCCGTGTGGAATGGCGATTCCGTTACCTAAAAAAGTCGAAATTTGTTTATCACGATCAAACATTGCTTGGGTATAGTCATCTTTGACTAACTTAGCTTGGATCATCTTTTCTGATACATCTTTAATTGCTTCTTTTTTAGAATAGGATCCAGTTACGATTGAAATATCATGTACTGTCAAATTTAATGTGCTCATTTCTATTCCTTACTAAAATGAATATACCGAAATAAATCGGTATATTTCTTGATTGATTAAACTGATTTTTGGGCAACTAATTGTCGATTTTGATGAATACGTACTAAACCTAATAAAATAGCGCCAACTAGTGCTCCTACAAAGATACAGCCTACCCATAAAAATGGTTTATTAACCAATGGCAGAACTAAAAATCCTCCATGTGGCGCTGGAACTTGAATTTGACATATGAATGTCAATACTGATGCAATTGCAGAAGATAACATCATAATTGGAATTACTCGCAAAGGATCCTTAGCCGCAAATGGGATTGCACCTTCTGTAATGTGTGTCGAACCTAAAACATAGTTAACAAGTCCAGCAGCACGTTCTTCTTCTGTGAAAGCTTTGCTGCGGAAAATAGTGGTAGAGAATGCAATAACAAAGGGTGGTACTATACAAGCAGCAGACACACCTGCCATGAAATAGAAATTTCCTTCACCTAACAACATAGTGCCAGTAACATACGCTGCTTTATTAACAGGACCACCAAAGTCAAACGAACACATTGCTCCAATAACAATACCGAGTAAAACAGGATTTGCAGATTGTAATGATTCAAGGAAAGATTTCATTCCATTATTAATACTTGCAATTGGACCACCAAGTAAAAACATACCTGCACCGATAACAAATACACCAATTAATGGCATAATAAAAATCGATTTAAGTCCTTCAAATGAACGAGGTAATCCATCTAACATTTTTTTGACATAAAGCATTAAATAGCCTGCTGCAAAGCCAGCTATAATTCCGCCTAAGAATCCTGCACCAGTAATGTTGGCAATTAAGCCACCAACAAAACCAGCCACCATACCAGGTTTTCCACCTATTGAATAGGCAATAAATCCAGTAAAGATTGGTACCATTATGCCAAATGCTTGCCCACCTATTTTCATTAACAATGCAGCAAATTCATTATATTGGGCATTATTAGGGTCGGCTGAATAGATTCCCCATAAAAATGATAAAGCAATTAGTACTCCACCAGCGACAACAAATGGTAGCATGTTTGACACACCACTCATTAAGTGCTTATAGATTTGGCGTCCAATCGATTCTTTTACTTCTACTTGGTTTGATGAAACTGTGTTATTAGTGCTATTTTGGGCGCCTTTACGAACAGGAACTGTACCTGACATAATTTTTTCGATTAGTGCTGCAGCCTTATGGATACCGTCTTTAACCGGTACTTCAAGCACGGGTAAACCATTAAAGCGATCTGGATTGACATCTTTATCTGCTGCAATAATAACGCCAATTGCATTGACAATATCAGCATTAGTAATGGCGTTATCAATACCACCAGCACCATTGGTTTCCACTTTTATTTCGACTCCAGCCTTTTGGGCCGCTGATTTTAAGGCCTCTTCAGCCATATAAGTATGCGCGATACCGGTTGGGCAGCCTGTAACGGCTAATATTTTTTTCATAACAATCTCCTTTACTTGATTAGGGTAACTTCAAGTTGATCCATATAAATATTGATTTTATTTAGTAAACCTAATCCGTCTGATTCTGCAACGTTAGCGCCTGTTGCTGATGCCTTTTTTATGGCTTTTTCAATATGTTGTTGTTCAGGTAGCCATTCACTAAGAAAAGCTGCTAGTGACGCATCACCGGCACAAGCCGAGCTAATTAATTTGATTTTTACAGCATTGCAAAACCAAATATTTGTCCCATTAGAAAAGTAAAGCCCTTTAGCGCCCATGGTTAATAAAATATTTCTCGCTCCTTGCGCATGAATATTTTCTAATGCAGCAATGACTTGTGGTTTTGTTTTCGTTTCAAAGCCAAAAATCTCTTTTACTTCATCATCATTAGGTTTAATTAATAGTGGTTTATAGGAGAGTAAATCACTTAATTTTGGGTGACTAATATCAAGGATAACTTGAATATTTTTTTTGTTGCATAAATTTAAAATAGCCTCGTAATATTCAGATTCAATATTATTTGGCAAGCTACCACTGATGACTAAATAACTATTGTTAACCAGTGATTCAATAATAGTTAGCATTTCTGTTTTTTTATCATTAGGTATAAACGGACCTTTACTGACTAATTTATATTCGTTTTCATTATCATTGATAAAAACATTAATACGCGTGATATCATCAATAAAACAGGGTTTTGTCTTGACCTGTATTTTCGTTAGTTCATCAATAATATATTTACCAGAAAATCCACCAAAGAATCCTAATGCACAAGTGGGGCTATCAAATTTATGCAATACGATTGAAACATTGACTCCTTTGCCATTCGGGCTATATTCAGTATGAGAGGTTCGATTAACTGCATTAGGGTTAAGCCCTTGACAATGAATATTCATATCGATTGCAGTGTTAAGTGTTAATGTATAGATCATTATCTTGGCCTCTATAATTTGCCTGCACATCCACATGTTGTAATAATTTTTTTGACAATGTCTTTCATTGCTGCTTTTGCAGGTTTCATATAATGGCGGGGATCATTGGCATCGGGATGTTCAATAAAGTATTGTTTTAATGCATCTGAAAATGCAATTTTTAATTCTGTCGCAACATTTACTTTACAAATTCCACGCTTAATACACTCACGCACGTCTTTCTCTGGAACACCCGAAGCGCCATGTAATACGAGAGGAATATCAACCATTGAGCGAATTTCTGATAAACGATCAAAATCCAGTTTTGGCTCTGATTTATAAAGACCATGTGCTGTACCAATGGCGATAGCGAGGGAGTCAATTCCTGTTTTTTCAATAAAATCTAAAGCTTGTTTTGGATTAGTATATAAAGCATCTTTATCATTAACGATTAAATCATCTTCAACGCCACCAAGGCGACCTAATTCAGCTTCAACACTAACATCGTAACGGTGAGCATATTCAACTACTTGTTTGACAATGGCGATATTTTCTTCATATGGAAAATGGGATCCATCAATCATGACCGATCTTACTCCAGCATTAATTTTACTGGTGATATCGTTATATTCTTCGTGATGATCTAAATGGACAGCTAATGGAATGTTATGCTTTTTTGATAAAGCATTTGCTATAGCAAGTATATTTTCTGTTTCTGCATAACTGTATGTACCAGGTGTACCAGCCAAAATAACGGGCGATTGTAATTCTGTTGCTGTTTCAACAACGACCTGCATAGTTTCTAAGTTATGGATATTAAAGGCAGGCACAGCATAATGTTCTGTTTGAGCCTTTTTTAGCATGTTATTACTTGAAATAATAGTCATATAACTTCTCCTTAATAATCTAATTCACTTTGTATTATGTTAGTAACTTTTGTTTTGAAAATTATTTCCATTAATTATGATTTCAAAACGAAAGTTAAGCTAGTAATAATCGCGTGAGTTAGATCACAAAAATTAACATTACTTTTAAAACGAAATAAAAAAGATTGATAAATTTTCGTTTTGATAGTTAACATGTATATGTAAAACGCTGTGGGATAAAAAATGCTAATTATTAATGGTATGATTTATAAGATAAAATTCTAATCATAGTTTGATGTTGACCTAATATATGATTAATTCTATTATCACTATCCTTAATTTTTATCTATGGCGTAGGAAATAAAATTGGCTAGAGCATCTTCAGGTTTATTAAAACGACGATTACAAATTGCAGAAATTGTTCGTAAGCAAGGTGAAGTTAAAGTTGATGAATTATCTGAATTGCTTCAGGTCTCAAATGTGACTATTCGTCAAGATTTAACTTATTTAGAGCAGCAAGGATATTTAAAGCGTTCTTTTGGTGGTGCAATTTATGTTACCCCTGAAGGTGTGTTTAATCAGCTAAGTGTTAATACACCAAGTTATATACAAAGTAATAGTTGTGATATTGAATTAGTTAAAACCTGTTTAAGTTATATTAGTGATGGCGATATATTGTTTTTAAGCCATGGAAATTTGATAAGAAAGTTGATTCCGTTTTTACATTGCAAAAAATCATTAATACTTATTATGAATGACATTAGCAATGCACAATTAGCGAAAGAGTTTACCGATGCTGAAGTAGTGCTTGTTGGTGGAGCCATACTGGAAGGGAATCTTTTGTTAGATAACAAAATGATCAATTTTATTTTGAACCAATTTTCTATATCGCATTTTGTTATCGAATTAAGTTCAATCAATACTGATAATCAATTGATTATTGAAAGTTTAGAACAGGTTAGAATTTATCAACAAATAATGAAAAAAGCAGCACATACAATTGGCATATTACCGCAACGTATTATTCATAATAATGATAATAGTATTGGAACTTTAGTTGATATTGATATGGTGATGTTATCAAGATCTGCTGTAACCGAGTATCATCAACAATTATTAGATGCTAATTTTGAGCAGCTTATTTCAAATAAATATTGTGTAACTTATCAAAACAAATTGGAGACATAATATGCGTTTTAAAATCTGCACGATAGGCGAACTGCTAGTTGAGTTTTTAGCAAAAGAACAAAATCAGCGTTTCGATCAAGCTGGGGAGTTTATCGGCCCTTTTGTTAGTGGCGCCCCTGCAATATTTGCAGATCAAGTTGCAAAATTAGGTTTTCCTGTTGTTTTTTTTAGTTGTGTAGGAAAAGATATTTTTGGAAAAATGTGCACCCATCGTCTTAAAAGTGATGGTGTCATTATTGATGGTATTACTCCACATAATAAGGCCAATACAGGTAGTGCGTTTGTTACTTATAAAGGTTCTAATGAAAGAGATTTTATTTTTAACATTCCAAATAGTGCATGTGGTTTACTTTCGTTTAACCATATTAATGAAAACTTATTAAGAGATTGTACTCATTTGCATGTAATGGGGTCATCGCTTTATTCATTTCGTGTGATTGATGCTATGAGAAAAGCATTGGATATCATCAAAAGTAAAGGTGGTACAATTTCATTTGATCCTAATCTACGCAAAGAAATGTTTGATATACCAGAAATGGAACAATCTTTCGATTATATTATGGAGTATACCGATATATTTTTACCTAGTGAAAGCGAAGTTAGCTATTTTATTAACAATAATGAAAATGAACAACAAACCATGTTTAAGTTGCTTAAAAAAGGTATTAAACATATTGTGGTAAAAGGGGGGGCTAAAGGAGCTAAATATTATGGACTTGATGAACAAGGGCATTTACAAAAACTTCATGTTGATGGATACAAGGTCAACTCGATAGATCCAACCGGTGCGGGAGATTGTTTCGGAGCAACATTTGTCAGTTTAATGTTAGCAGGTTACTCTGTTGAACAAGCTTTGCAATATGCTAATGCTAGTGGTGCTTTAGCCGTATCTAAAAAGGGTCCGATGGAAGGAACTTCTACATTAGCTGAACTAAAACATTTCCTTTTTCATACTTCAATTGAATAGTTATTAAAATTAATGTGATTATCGGAATTATAGGCAAAAAAAACCCAATAACAAAAGTTATTGGGAAAACATAAGGAATAGGAAAACAATGAAATAATGCATTGTCGAGACATAGTATGTACTTTTTTTTGAAGAAAGTCTGTAAAGATATGTGAATAATTGATTAAATAGTTCGTATCTATCATGTTAAATAAACGTAAAGGATAAGTTTTTTTAGATAAATATAGGTATTTCAAAATGTTATCTATAAAAACATCTCTAATAACGAATTCAAGAATAACTTGCCATGATCAGTTACCAGCCAGTTTTGTTTATCCTCAATTAAATAGTTCTTTTCAATGGCAATCGCTATTTGTTTTTCAACTGAGTGTAAAGGTAAATAAGTTCGTTGTTCAAATTCATGTTTAGGTGTTGGTTCAAAAAGTCTAAAACGATTCATAAAAAATTCAAAAGGTAATTCCTCTTTTGGAACTGTATAATATTTATCTAAATAACGGCCATCTAAATACCCTTTTGGGTGACGAGTTTTTATAGTGCGAATAATTTTTCCATCAGGTTGCGTTAATTTACCATGAGCGCCACATCCAATGCCTAAATAGTCTCCAAATCGCCAATAATTTAAATTATGTTGGCATTGTAATCCTTCTTTAGCATAAGCAGAAGTTTCATATTGTTGGTAACCACTTTTAGTTAATAATTGATTACCTTGTTGATAAATTTCCCAAAGTTTATCATCATCAGGTAAAACAGGTGGTTTTGAACCAAATAGCGTATTTGGCTCAATCGTTAATTGATACCAAGATAAATGCGGTGGTGCAATAGCAATGGCTTGTTTTAGGTCATATAGAGCATCATCAATACTTTGATTTGGCAAACCATGCATTAAATCTAAATTAAAACTTCTTAAATTTAATGTTTTGGCAATTTTTCCGGCTGTGATTGCTTCTTTGGGATCGTGTACCCGTCCTAATTTAACAAGTTTATCGGTTTGAAAACTTTGCACGCCAATTGATATTCGGTTTATACCCGCTTGCTGATAGCCATTAAATCTTTCTATATCAACAGAATTTGGGTTAGCTTCAATGGTGATTTCAGCATCCTTATGTATAGGGATGATCTTATTTATATTTGATAATAATTTATCAATCAACTCGGCTGAAAATAGACTAGGTGTACCTCCACCGATAAAGATTGAATGAATTGAGCGGTTTGAACAGAAAATAGTATCGTTTTGTAGGTCTTTAAGCAAATGCTCTACATAAGATTCATAATTTGGCGTTTTTTTTATGGTATGTGAATTAAAATCACAATAGGGACATTTTTGTACGCACCATGGCATATGAATATATAAACTTAATGGGATTTTATACATAAATGTAGTGTTACCTGAAACTTTTTGACTAAAAAATTATAGTGTTGTTTCACTATTTATAGTGCTTTATTTTACTCCAATTCTTTAAAAAATGCTTTTGCAATCTATTATGTTTTTATTATTAACTTAAGAAGTATACAATTATCAATAAGTTGTTAAATTTATTATTTAGGAGTAAATATGAGTATATATAAAGAGATTTTAGATAGTAGCTTATCAGGTGTATCCTTAAGCCCATCAATTAAACAATCAATTTATGGTGAACTGCCAATTTTAGTTATTAATCATAGCACTTGTTGTGCTGCCGTTGCATTACAAGGTGCACACTTATTATTTTGGCAACCATCTACTGAACAAACACCAGTTGTTTGGCTGAGTAACAAAACAAATTTTAAAAAAGGCGTAGCTATTCGAGGTGGAGTGCCTGTTTGTTGGCCTTGGTTTGGTCAGTTAGGCAATCCTTCTCATGGTTTTGCACGCATTGTCGAATGGACATTAGATTCATGTAAAGAGGACGAGCAAGGTGTTACCCTTGTTTTATCGCTCACTAATAATCCGCAGACAGAATCTTATTGTAGCAAACCTTTCTCGGTATCATTAAATCTTCATCTAGGTAAAACTTGTGAAGTTTCTTTAAGCTGCTTAGCAGACTTTGATGTAACTAGTGCTCTACATACTTATTTTGGAGTTGATAATATTGATAGTGTTGTAGTCAAAGGTTTAGGTGAAGCTTATCAAGAACGACTTGCTGCTGAAAACAAACCAGCGACTGTAGGCCAATTGACATTTAATCAA
The DNA here is from genome assembly GCF_046635645.1 of Gilliamella sp. BG2. Taxonomy (NCBI): domain Bacteria; kingdom Pseudomonadati; phylum Pseudomonadota; class Gammaproteobacteria; order Orbales; family Orbaceae; genus Gilliamella; species Gilliamella sp. BG2. The sequence continues at coordinate 3,250 of NZ_JBIDFF010000011.1, read as the reverse complement.
GAGGTCGATCGTATTTATACCAATGCAAGTAATCAAATCACTGTTACTGATGGCACTCGAATAATTCAATTAACCAATACTAATGTAAGTGATGTTGTTACTTGGAATCCATGGATAAATAAAGCTAAATCAATGGGAGATTTTGGTGATGATGAGTATAAATCTATGGTTTGTGTCGAAGCAGGTTGTATCACAAAACCATTAAAGTTATTACCGAATAAAAAATCAACTTATGGTTTTAAAATAGAATTGATCTAAGTGTGCATATAATATTCCATATACGTAATCAATATTTTACTGATTTGTAATATGATTAATTGATTGCGTTTAGAGGGATAACACTTTATAATCTCCAACGCTTTTTAAAGTACTAGTTTGATAGCCAATTACTGGGTCGCCTGTAATTGGTTTCTATTTTAAATAATTAAGAGAAATTAATATGTTTATATTCAAAGCTGAAGTTAGAAAAGAGCATGGTAAGGGTGCGAGCCGCCGCCTGCGTCACGCTGGTAAATTCCCAGCCATTATTTATGGTGGAACTGAACCTGCAATCTCTGTTGTGCTTGATCACAACCAAGTTTTTAATATGCAAGAAAAACCAGAATTTTATTCTGAAGTGTTAACTATTGAAGTTGACGGAAAAGCAGTTAAAGTAAAAGTGCAAGCAGTACAACGTCATGCATTTAAACCAAAATTAGTTCATATGGATTTTGTACGAGCATAATTTGCTTATTGGGAAATTACCCAATAACTTGTTTCAAGCAAAAGGTCACCCAGAGGTGGCCTTTTTGTTTTAGAGTAAACAAAGGATAATGCCTATTACTATGATTTATCCTATTAATCGGGTGTACACCAACCATTCAACATAATAGAATAATTACATTATACCATCGTAGGAGAAAACCATGTCTGATATCCCAGCTTGCGATTTAGTTATTTTTGGTGCTAAAGGGGATTTGACAAGACGTAAATTATTACCGTCTTTATATCAATTAGAAAAGTACGGAAAACTACCAGAACAAACAAAGATTTTAGGCGTAGGGCGTGCTGATTGGGATCATGCCGCTTATTGTGAGGTAGCAAAAGAAGCACTAATCTCGTTTATGCCAGAACCGTTAGACGATAATATTTGGCAACGATTTAGCCAACGATTGGACTTTCATAAACTAGATGTTAATGATAGTGCTGGTTTTGAAGGATTGAAAAATAAACTTGATTTGAATCATCCAGCTATTTTCTATTTTGCAATGCACCCGGGTGCTTTTGGGACTATTTGTCAAGGTTTAGCTGCTGCAGGATTAAATCAATCGCAAAACCGCATTGTGATGGAAAAACCACTTGGAACAGATCTCAAGTCATCTCGTGAAATCAATGATTCGGTGGCTAAATTCTTTAGTGAGTCGCAAGTTTATCGTATTGATCATTACTTAGGTAAAGAATCAGTATTAAACCTATTAGCCTTACGATTTGCTAATACAGTGTTTGCGTCATTTTGGGATCGTAATTCAATTGATCATGTTGAAATTACGGTAGCTGAACAAGTAGGTATTGAAGGCCGTTGGGGATATTTTGATAAAGCCGGTCAAATGCGTGATATGGTACAAAACCATTTATTACAAATATTAACCATGATTGCCATGTCCCCACCTGCTAATCTTGAAGATGATAGTTTGCGTAATGAAAAAATAGCAGTACTTAATGCGCTTAGACCAATTAACAAATCCAATATTCGTGAAAAAGTAGTTCGAGGGCAATATACAGCAGGTTTTGTTAATGGTGTTAATGTGCCAGGCTATTTAGAAGAAGATGGCGCAAACCCAAAAAGTAATACCGAAACATTTGTTGCAATTCGAGTTGATATTGATAACTGGCGCTGGGCAGGTGTTCCTTTTTATTTACGCACTGGTAAGCGCTTACCAAGTAAATGTTCTGAAGTTGTAGTTTATTTCAAACCATTACCGCTTAATTTATTTAGTGAATTTTATCCAGAATTGCCACAAAATAAATTGACGATTCGTTTACAACCTGATGAAGGTATGGATATTGAAATCCTAAATAAAGTACCAGGGTTGGATAGTAATCATAATTTACAAACCACTAAACTTGACTTAAGTTTCAGCGAAACTTTTCACCAACAAAGTGCTGATGCTTATGAGCGTTTATTACTTGAAGTTATGCGTGGTCGCCAAGCATTATTTGTTCATCGTGATGAAGTTGAAGCTGCATGGAAATGGGTTGATTCAATTATTAGTGCATGGGAATCAGAAAATGATGCCCCAAAAACCTACCAAGCCGGAACTTGGGGACCAGTCGCATCCGTTGCCTTAATCACTAAAGATGGGCATTCATGGCACGAATTTGAATAAAGGAAAAATAACTATGTTTACGTTAAATAAATATCAAAATAGTCAATTATTGATCGAAGATTTAACCTCACATATCGTCAATGAATTAAAACAGGCCATTGTACAAAAAGGACATGCTTCAATTGCGGTTTCTGGTGGTAAAACACCTATTCCATTATTTGTTTCACTAAGTAAACAAAATATAGAATGGAGCCGAGTTTTTATTACGTTGGTGGATGATAGATGGGTTGATGATACTGATGATGCTAGTAACGAAAAGTTAGTGAACACTTATCTATTACAAAATAATGCTAAATTGGCTAATTTTGTTGGTTTAAAAAACAGTTGTAATAATCCATTTGATGGTGCAGAAGTTACAGATAAACTTTTAGATAAAGTTCCGATGCCATTTGATGTAATTGTTTTAGGTATGGGAGAAGATGGGCATACTGCCTCATTATTCCCAGGCGCAGCTAATTTGGCTAACGGTTTAGATATGAAATCTGGACGGAAAGTTGTTGGTATGACACCATTAACAGCACCACTAGATCGTATTACATTAACATTGCCAGCTATTTTAAATAGCAAAAATATCTACCTACATTTAGTTGGTGAAAGCAAATTGTGTGTATTAGAACAAGCCGAAAAAAATAATGATGTTAATCAAATGCCTATTCGTGCTGTTTTGCAGCAGGATAAAGTTAATATAACTGGGTTTTGGACCGTATCTTAAATTTTCCTCATTTTTTTGCCGACTTACGTCGGCAATGATTTTTTATGATAAACTTTGATTCCAAAGTACAGGATGAGTAGTGCTTTTATCTTACCAATTAATCCCCTGAGTTCTCTTTTATAGGCTTTTCAGCTTGTTTTGCTATTTTTGTTTTTCTTTTTCGGCTGGCTTT